>JARFXP010000009.1 GCA_029194675.1 Nitrospira sp.
CCGTCACCGGCAACATCCATGTCATCCGTGGCGAACATTTTGCCGCCATGAAGGACGGGGCCATCGTCTGTAACAGCGGCCACTTCAACGTGGAGCTGGATATCCCAACCCTCGAAAAGCTGGCCGGCGCACGCCGGGTGGTCCGTGCCGGTGTCGAGCAGTTTACACTCAAGAAAAATGGCCATCGGGTCAACTTGCTCGGCGAAGGCCGGCTCGTCAACCTTGCCACCGCCGAGGGGCATCCGTCCAGCGTCATGGACATGAGCTTCGCCAACCAAGCACTCAGCGCGGAGTATATCGTCAAGAATTACAAGCGGCTCGAAAAGAAGGTCTATCCTGTACCTCCGGCCATCGATAAAGAAATTGCTCGTCTTAAACTGGACGGCATGGGCGTGTCGATCGACACGTTGACGACGGAACAGAAGAAGTATCTCGCATCCTGGGAAATGGGGACATAGCGGCGGGCCTGAGACTCGCTGTCGCTCCCAAGTTCTCGGAATGACCCTTCCAGCCTTCTGCGACGCGAACCTTCTGGAATTCCTTCAGCTGCGGTCGCTTCGGCGACCGCAGTCTTTCAGTCAGTTGCAGCTTTCACATCGCCGAAGGCTCGGTGGGTCCCCATTCCTTCACCGAGGTCGCTCCAGAGAGCTACAGGCCCGCCTGAGCGAAAAGCGAAAAGAGAGCGCAATGAAGACGCACCTGTTTGAGAGAGGAAAAAGGAAAGGTCGCCTGAGAAGGTGGCCTTCTAATTTTAATTCAGCCTTTGTATTCCCTTCCAGCTAAGTCCTTTGCGGTTTTGTTTTTGGAGGCCGATTGCAATCTCGTGAACGAGTGGTAGAGTGTGATCAAGGAGTCGTTGTGAAATCCTCCACATTCCAACCGCTGTCGCTTGCAGATTTTGACGTTTCTCCTGAACGGGGTTTCCTGCCGTCGGATCCCTGTGAAGCGCTGCCCGATTGTCCCGTACTAAACCATCTGAGCCGTGAGATGCCGAAATTGTTGAGCGCGCGCCAGGTCCGGCAGTTTATCGACGAACAACCGTCGTTACTTCCATCCGTTCCATCTCGTTGGCGTGATGAGGAATTCCGAGCGGCAATGCGAATTCTTTCGTTCGCTGGCCATGCCTATGTCTGGGAAACACCAGGACAGCCGACCGTCAAGCTACCTTCCCAACTCGCGTGGCCGTGGTATGAGATCGCCCAGAGGCTTGGCCGTCCCCCAATCCTTTCCTATGGCTCCTACGCCCTAGACAACTGGCGCCGGCTTGATCCGATGAAGCCCATTCAGCTCGATAATATTGTGTTGCTTCAGAATTTTCTCGGTGGGCTGGATGAAGAGTGGTTCGTCGTGGTCCACATCCAGATCGAACGGCAGGCGGGGCCCGGCTTGGAGAGCCTGCTTCGAGCGATCAATGCAGCCTTGGAAGGGAAGGACGACGAAGTTCTATGGGGGTTACAGGCGCTGGCGTCTGCTCAAACGGCCATGCGCGACACACTGCTGCGCATGAAAGAACGCTGCGATCCCTATGTGTATTACACCCGCGTGAGACCCTACATCCACGGTTGGAAGAACAGTCCGTCGCTGCCCGATGGCCTCATCTATGACAATGTCGAAGCCTTTGTCCAACAGCCGCAGCAGTTTCGTGGCGAGACCGGGGCGCAGAGCTCGATTGTTCCTTGTCTGGACGCAGGATTGGGCATCCATCATGCGCCTGATCCCTTGACGGTGTATCTACAAGAAATGAGGGAATACATGCCGCCACGCCACCGCGCCTTTCTTCATGCTTTGGAGAACCAGACTGATAGCCAGAGGCGCACTCTCCTTTCCGGCTATGTCCATGATCGCAGGCAGCATCACCCCGAACTGTGGTCCGCCTACTGTGCTTGTGTCAACTTGCTGGCGCAGTTCCGAGAAATCCACATCGGCTATGCCGACAGCTACATCAATCGCCAGCATCAAACCAGTACGACCAATCCCACAGCCGTGGGCACCGGCGGCACTCCCTTCATGACCTACCTGCAGAAGCATCTGGACGAAACCAAACAAGCTATCTTGACCTAGCCACACTCGCCCGGATGACAGGCCCCAGTCCTCGCCCCGGACTTTCAGGAATTCCCTCAACTAAGGCCGCTCCAGAGTGCTACAGGCCCACCTAAAGGAAGAACGTAAGAGCACGCAGTTAGGAACACCTGCACCACACCTACAAAAGGAAGAGCTAGAAAAGCCTTCTTGGACCATTTCCTTGTCATCAAGTACAATGACCATGAAGCTGGAATGAGATTTCTCTCCGAGACATGACCCTACCATCTGATTTCGTTCCTCGGTGCAAGGAATTCAATATTATTACCGTATCTTCCGGTAGACCACACCGAATCGCAAAAATTATATTCGGAAGCGACGGTAGCATATATGTGACGTTTCCCAGCTTTTCTCGCAGTGATGGGCTGGCTGCTGTCTTAACACTCACGGGTGACGCCAAGTATCCAGCCAGCTTGGATTTGGCGAAGTATGGCAAAGTAACTGGTCACCGCGTGAAGTACTCACATCATCCCGATGGGCTGGCCCATTTCTCGCAAAAGAAAAAGGTACGATCTGAGATACGGAGAAAAGCTTGCCCGTTGAATCTTCAGATCGGACATCTCTTTACAATCCAGCTTCAAGGCGTTCATGCGTTCAATCCTCCACGTCCATCAGACACGGCTCATCCGATAATCATTACCATCGAAGGTGAAATCCGAACACTGAAGATAGTGTGCTTCAGAACTCAGCTTTCGAAGATTCAAACAAACTTGGCAGGACAGAGAGAAGGACGGCCCATCTTTATGCGAACAAGAGATGGCTCATTGAGGCCAGGGGTGGCTATCGCTCCACCTCAGGAGAGTCCGTTTGGTGACTCGATGCTTTTTCTTATTCCGGAGGAAGTAACACCATCGTCCGAAGACCAAGAACCTTTCCTAATGTTTCTTGGAGGATTTGACTATTATGAAGCTGCTCTAGATTTATCACAGGGCACATCCTTTTTGGGCTTGCTTTATCCCTGTTCGGATTTCAATAAACTCAGAAGCATGATCGGGACAATTGATCTTCCCTCTTTTCAGGCTGAGAAGCCGATCTAGGTCACTATTTTGTATGGGCACCATAAAGAGGAACCACACAGCCTTCACTTCATTTCAAGCCCTAGGGTGGCCATGCCTACGGTCCCCAACTGAACCGAGGCAAGTGCACTAGACTAGCTAAATTTCCTGTCGAGGTACAGTGACAGGCACAG
This sequence comes from Nitrospira sp., assembly GCA_029194675.1. Classification (NCBI taxonomy): domain Bacteria; kingdom Pseudomonadati; phylum Nitrospirota; class Nitrospiria; order Nitrospirales; family Nitrospiraceae; genus Nitrospira; species Nitrospira sp. The sequence goes on from JARFXP010000009.1 coordinate 3,269, forward strand.
TTTTTATTTTTTGCTGGCCTGCTACAATCCCACCGACAGGAACACTCCGATGGCCAAGAACTCGTCCTTAGTTGTAGTCGGCATCGATCTCGCCGGATCGCCGAAGCGCCCGACTGGTCTGTGTGTGCTGCGCGATTTGACTGCTGAAACGCATGTAGTGTTCGGCGACGATGAGATCATCAACTTCGTTAAAGAGGTTCGACCTACTCTCGTCCCAATCGATGCCCCGCTCAGCTTGCCGAAGGGACGACGGACGATCCACGATCGTTCTGGTGAGCATCTGCGTGAATGCGATCGAGCATTGCTTCGCCACGGGATCCGCTTTTTCCCCGTCACGCTTGGCCCCATGCGCATGCTGACCGAGCGCGGACTTGCTTTGAAGAGTATGCTCGCCACCATGGGTTATCAGGCCATGGAGTGTTTCCCAGGAGCTGCGCAAGATCTATGGGGAATTCCTCGGCAACATCAAGATAGGCTCGGCTTGCGTTATGGATTGAGAAAACTCGGCCTGCGCGGTTTGAAAAATCGGCTACCAGCGATGAGTTGGACGCTACGACAGCCGCCCTGGTCGGTCGATGGTTTCTGCTGGGTCAAGGCATGATGTTGGGCGGAGAGACGGGCATCCTAATCCCGGTGAACACCCGGCGACGGAGGAACGAAGTTTCTTTCTTGCGGGATGGCTAAAAAGGTCGTTGGCTCTCCCCTGTCGCTCGATCCGGTGTTTGCAGCGGCAACGGAGTGGTTGCCGCTTCCGCTTCGATGTCGCGCAGGAGCCGCTGAAATTCCTTGTCATCTCTGAGCAGCTTGGAGGCTGCCGACAGGAGATGATCCAGCTGCTCACCGGTCAATGCGAGGTTGGTAGGAATGTTCATGAGCCTCGCATGTTCTTCGACATCCTCCAACTCCATCAGACTGACATTGATGAAATAAATGTCAGCATCCGGCGTGAATATGCTCGAACCGGTCGGTGGTCGTTGGCGCAATTGCACCCGCCATTGCGTGACGGCCTGGCTCATGAGCTCGAACGTGTCGGTGGAATAGCGATTGATCGGAATATCAACCAAGGCCCTGCTGGCTCGCCACAGACCCGGAATCTCACTCAACGTATACTGGCTCACATCCGGGGCAGTCTCGGCGCTGACCATGAGATAGACCAGCTTTCTGATATTTCTCACACCGAGCAATTGGAAGTAGGACTCGAAGTCTCCGACCAGTGCCGTCGTTTCCAGCACACTGCGCATGCCGACATTGTCGGCCAGTCCTCCGTCCAGCAGATGGATATAGGGGCGCTTGTCCGCATCGAGGTACGATCTCAGTTCGTTTGCCCGCCGTCGTCCCCACGTGGTCTTCCTCATTTCCGTAAAACGGGCCGGCGGTTCAAATCCGCATTGCCCGGCATAGTTTTTCATCGCGATCGGGCTGAGGATCATGGGCAAGGCGCTCGATGATGCCGTTGCCACGGAGAGCCGCAGTTCGCTGAGATCGGAACAGATCAGGTCGAACTGTCGCTGGTTGAACTCGAACCGCGAGAGAGTGGCCATGTCGGAAGCATGGAGGAAAACGATCGGCCGCTGGTGGCGCGAGACAAGATCGCCGAATGTGTGGCCGTCGAAGAGTGCCTCATCCAACAGTTCGGAAAAGATGTGTGTACGGCCGAAGTAGGGCGACCACAAGCGAAGCCAGTTGTGGGGCGAGCGGAAAATTCTCGCACGCAGCTCGTGCTCCCAGTCCTTGCGAAGAAAGCGGGATTCGAAGTCCTGGAAAATGCGATCACCATAGAGCGCATAATAGGCCGCCGTGAAGCTGCCGCCCGAGAGAGCCGTAATAATGTTCAGCTCATCGACCAGTCGCTTGTCTCTGCCTTCCCATCGGATCGGTGTCCGAGCCAGTTCTTGAAGCACGCCATAGGAGAGTGCCGAGGCCCTTGTGCCGCCGCCGGAAAACGAAGCGACGATGAACAGACTGTCCGAGCTGCCGGTTTTGGATGGAGGCAGGTTAATGGAGCGATAGCCGTATCCGGCATCCCACCGCGTGAGCGGCGCATTCATCGTTGGGCGCACATACTCACAGCCAAGTGTCATGCTCAACAGGCTGCACAGGAGCCACAGTCCTGCACGACAACTGGCTTGAGCCGCCTCGTGTGAGATTCCTACCATAGGGTCGCGGAAGGATGTCGAAGGGATAAAAGAGGGTCAAGCACTGAGATCAGCACGATCCCGGAACGGAAGATCAGTGTCGTGGCATTACAGCAATAATCCGTAGCGGGCCACCAGTCCCACCGGCAATCTTCATCGGAAGCGCGATGACATCAAAGCCACGATCCGGCAAATCACCCAGATCGGCAAGATTCTCGAACACCGGCACGTTCTGAGAAAGCAGCGCGACGTGTGTTTCGAACTTGGTCGATTGTCCATAGTCGATTGAGGCCGTGTCGATACCCACGGCCTTCACTTGCCGTTCGCGCACCAACCAGGCGGCCGCTTCGGGATGTAACCCTGGGAAATGGAGCGCGCGTAGCCCTTCTTGACCCCGCACTTCAGTTCCCAGATAGTCCTTGCGACTTGGCCAGAACCGGGCATAGCCCGTGTTCAACAGGATGATAGCGTGGTTTGGAATTCGCCCATGCTCTGCCTCCCATCGTTCGAAATCCGAGATCGCCACACGATAATCACGATCACGTACACATTGCGCTGTGACATCGATTCGGATGCCACCTCCAACTAATCGTTCGACCGGAATCTGATCCAGTGTCTGCTTCCCTTTGGAGAAGTGAATCGGCGCATCGATATGGGTGCCGCCATGTTCAGGCATCTCTACACGGTTCGAGGCGTAGTAGTACCCGCCCACGGTATTCTCCGCATGCTGGACGATCAGCTTAAAATCCTGCTCCGTAGGCCAGACAATCGTATCCGATCCAAAGGAATGGGTCAGATCAACAATCCGCGATCGTTCCCAAGCAAGAAGATTGCGCTGAGGACTAGCAGTGGAGCACCCCACGGTCACGATGAGGTACATGACCGCGATCAGCATTCCTATCGGGGGAGTCGGCCTCTTCAAGAGATAACCCCGTTCTTAAATCTCCATCTCGAAGGCTGCAACGCAGCAGCATCGTTGCTCTTCCTTCCCACCCTCCTCCGTCTCGGATCGAACGGATGCGCGGTGAGGTTCGCGCCATAGCTGGGATTGCTAAATCGGCAGGCAAGAGATATTGGGTGCGACGGCATTGCGACGGGAGTCGCAGCATTAGAGTCGCACCCAAAAGAAAAGAACGAAGTTCGTCACCCGTCTGGATTCAACACATTATGGCGCAAGCGAGTCCGCGCATCCGTTCGTCGCCGAGACCTCCCTTACTTCCCAAATGCTTTTTTCAGCAGCGGCTCGATCTCACCCTTGGCGGCCATCGGGTCGAGGATATCGGTATCTCCATAGAAGGTGCCGTCGATAAACACCTTGGGTAGCGTCGGCCAATTGGTCATCTTCGTCAGCGCTTCCCGCTTATCCGGCTGCGACAGGACGTCGATGAGTTCGTAGGGATACCCGTACCGATCGAAAAACTGCATGGTCTCTCTCGTAAACCCGCACATCGGCATGGTCTTCGTTCCCTTGCCGTAAATCAAAATCTTATGGGCCTTGACTTCTTTCTGAATTTCTTCTTCGATCGGCTCGGCCATGGTCTCCTCCTATGCCTCATCTCTGGTGCGCGCGGTTAATTCGAGCGCATGAATGCGCCCATCCTTCATCGGTGCATCCAACGCTTGATAGATCATTCGATGCCGGTCCATGAGATTTTTCCCTTGAAACCCATTGGAGACGATCTCAACCTTCAGATGATTCATCGTTCCCGTACGATCGGTTACTGTCACCTCGGCATCCGGCAGGCTCTTGCGAATATAGTCGGTCAGAACATCTGGTGTAATCACCGGCCTCTTCTCTCCTAGCTTTTTTCAATACCCTAGCCGAAATTGGCTCTGAAACGCAATGAGCTTCCCGGTTGGTGGTTTTCAACAATGTGGTGGTGCAATTGAGCCACTCAGTGGAAGCATGGAGATATTCTCAGCACGCAAACAGTTGAAAGCTTTCAATGTCATCTCGATCACGACTCGGCATCGACCTTGCGCTACTCGTTCTCCAACGCAAACAATTCCCCCTTCACCAAGGAGGTCGTTATGAGCGAATTCAAGTCTGGGTTTTTTGTAGGAGGTGATAGCTGCAACGGTCGCGTCCTTGTTGTGGATGATGAGCCTGATATCCGCAAGGTCGTCCGAATGACCCTGCAGAAGGCCGGCTACGATGTCCTTGAAGCAGAGAACGGCGAGAAGGCCATCGAAACCATCAATTCGGGCGAAAATCGTCTGCTCCTTGACATCATGATCTGCGATATCCGGATGCCGAAGGTGAATGGCATCGAGGCGATCGCCTACTTCCGCCAGAACTATCCGCGGGTACCCTTGATCGTTCTGACTGGATTTCCGGACACGGACATGGCCACATCGTTGCTGAGGCAGGGAGTAGTGGACTATCTCGTGAAGCCGGTGGAAGGCGAGAAACTGAAAGCCTCCGTCGCACGCGCCATGGAACAACGTGAATTGGCTCCTCTATGATGGATTGGACGACATCACGGCCAGAGGGTCTGGCGGCCACCTCTTCACCCAACGCTCATCTGCGGATCCTGAGCGAGCGGAGTGAATCGGTGCCCGCCTCGTCTCTGATCAGAGTGGCCATCGTCGGAGCGGGCCGTGGTGGAACCGCACTACTCGATGTGCTTCACCAGATCGGCACGATTGAGATCGTCGGTATCGCCGATAAGGACCCCTCTGCACCAGGACTCCAACGAGCCCAGGAGATCAACGTGACGATCTATGACCGAGTCGCCGATCTGATCAAGAGCCCGGGGCTCAATCTTGTCATGGACGTCACCGGTGATCCAGCAATGGAGTCGATGCTTCGTGAACAACTGCCGGCAGGGGCGGATATCATAAGCGGACAGGCGGCGCGACTTCTCTGGACACTCGTGCAGCATGAATCGACATTCCAAACCGAGTTGCTCCATGCGGAGAAACTCGCGGGAATCGGCTCGTTTGCAGCGGGCATCGCCCACGATATGAATAATCCGCTGCAGCTGATTCTCGGTTTGGCGGAAAATCTGGCCGACGAGGTCAACCTCGATGTCGTGCATGCCCAAGCACTGGACATCATCGACGCCGTCAAGCGCACGACCGCCATTTGTCGAGATCTCACCTCTTACTCACGCCGCACCTCCGTACGGCAAGACGACCTGGTCAACGTCAACGGCAAGCTGGACGAAGCCCTCAAGATCGCCCGCTATGCCGTGGCTCTTCAAGACATCGACATTCACAAGCTCTATCAGCCTGACGTCGTTGTGAAGGGAAACTCGGATGAGCTCCTCCATGTGTTCGTCAATCTCATCACGAATGCCGTCCAGGCCATGGAACACCGCGGCACCCTGACGCTGGAGACCTCAGCTGTGGCCGGCACAACACAGGTTCGTGTTTCGGACACCGGCTGCGGCATCCCCAGAGAGCTACAAAGTCTGATTTTCGAGCCATTTTTCACCACGAAACCTCCAGGGAAAGGAACAGGATTGGGCTTATACAACATTAGAAATGTCATCCATCGCATGAATGGCTCCATCGTGGTCGATAGCCACATCGGCCGTGGCTCAACCTTCACCCTCACTTTTCACGATGAGTCCGGCGCCGGTGAAAGCACAGCTCCATCATGACTGAACAGTCGACATCCTCACCCCCCGACATCAGATGGGGACTCAAAACCAAGGTCATCCTCTCCATGCTGTTCGTCGGTCTCGTCCCGCTCGTCATCGGCTTGGGAATGGCATTTTGGCAAGGCTCCCAAGAAATCCGTGAAGTCAGCGGAGAGAGCTTTGAAGCGCTGGCGATTGAAGCCGCCCGCAAACTCGATCTTCTGCTCGCCGAGGAAATCGCCCATACGGCGCGCATCGCAAATGATCCGATGCTCATTGGCGAACTGGAACATCGGCGTGATGCACGGGGTGATGCCAACAGCCCCAACACGGCACCGTCAGACTTAGAACGGCGTTGGACGGCACGAGAGCGGACGGCGATCAAATCCGTCATGGAGAACCCGTTCAGCGCCTTGCTCCACGAATACTTCACCGGCGTCCATAGCGCGCCTGGACAATTACTTCCGCGCGTAGTTCGCTCCTCGACGAAGATGCTGTTCTTGACTGATGTACAGGGCACGCTCGTCGCGACCATGACCGAGCATCCCGCCTTTCGTCACAACGAGGCCCGATGGTGGCAAGAGGCCTTCCACAAGGCGGTGGGGAGACTCTATATCGAAGATGTCCGTTTCGACGACCAGGTGAATGCCTATGTATTCACCATTTCACTTCCCGTCATGGATAGTCTTCGATACGAAGTCGTCGGAGTACTTCACCGCGTGATCGACGCGAAGGATTTTTTTTCTCCTTCAACCCAGGTCACTCGATTCGGAAAGACCGGCCATGTCATGTTGATCGATTCCAACGGCATCGTCGTCAGTTGCCCGATTCTTCCCACCGGCGTCCCGCTATCCGATCCGACCTTAATCCCGCTCGTCACACCGCAACATCCCGGATGGGTGCAAGCTTCGAGCGACGGTCACGGGGGACAGGATATCTCCGTGATCGGCTTCGCCCCTCTTCCGGAAACCGGACGAGCGGCCAACGGCTCTATCGGCAGTGGGTCGTGGCACACGTTCGTCTGGCAATCATCCGATGAACTCTTCGCCCCGATTCAGCATCTATTCACCTGGGTGTCGGTATTCGGAGCCGTCGCCGTTGTACTGTTGGCTTCGCTGGGGTACATTGCCGCCGGCCGCATCGTGACTCCCGTACGGCAACTGCAACAGGCTGCACAAGCCATCGGACGTGGTGAACTGCGGACACCGATTCACATCACTACGGGTGACGAATTGGAAGACTTGGCCGACGAGTTCAATCGAATGAACAGTCAACTGAACGCCGCATTCGCCGGACTGACCGACCAGGTCAAGTTGAAAACCCAGGAGGTCCAGGTCCTCCAGAAGTCGACGGATCAGATCTTAGACGCCGTTCCCACTCCAATTCTCTTAATCGATGCTCATGAAGTCGTGCGCTACATCAATCAGGCGGCTCGTGAATCCTTCACGGTCCAGGACCCGATGAAGGGAACGTCGCTGTTCACGATTCTTCCACTCGACCCAGCCGTGCAGAAACGGCTTCGAGCGGAGTTCCGAACGAACGGCACTACGCCGTACGCCACAACCGATATCGAACGTGAAACAGTACCAAGGGACCCCCTTATGCCAAATGCGGATCACGAACCGGCCGTCCGTCGTGCTGAACTCCACATCGAGTCCCGCACCTATCAGTATCAATGGTTTCGATTACCAGCGAAACCAGGTGAGGAAGACAGTATTGGACTGGTGCTTCGAGACACCACGGACGAGAGTCGGTTACAAGACCAGTTGGTTCAGGCGGAAAAGACGGGAAGTCTCGGTGTGTTGACCGCGGGAATCGGCCACGAACTCAACAACCCCTTGTTCGGAATCATCGGGTTGGGGGAAGTCATTCAGGATGAACAGGACTTGGATCATATCAAGACCTGCGCCCGAGACATCGTGACCCATGGTCGTCGCATGGCCACCATCATTCGCGATTTTGCCGGAATCGCAACCAAAGAAGCTTCCGACAAGCCGGTGCCGGTTCTTTTGGAGCGAGAATTTGACTACGCGATGACCACGGCACAGACCACCACGGAAATGAAGGATATCGTGATCCACAAGACCTATGCGGGCAACACGCCTGTGCTGGCGTTCCCGGACCAACTTCGACAGGCGCTGGTCAATCTTATGATCAACGCAGCGCAAGCGATGAAGGGCGCCGGCACGCTCACCTTGACCACAGCCGTGTCGGATCATACAGTGACAGCGACGATCGCCGATTCTGGTCCCGGCATCTCCAAACAGCATTTATCAAAGATCTTCGATCCGTTTTTTACGACGAAGGGACAGGGAGAAGGATCGGGCCTCGGGCTCACGGTTGCGAGGCGGATTATCAGGAAGTTCGGAGGCGACCTCCACATCGAGAGCGTCGAAGGACAGGGCACTATTTGTATCGTGACCTTACCGATAAGCTCTTCGTTGTCTCCTGAAGGAGGCCCATGGGCAACATCCGCATCATGCTCAGATCCGCAACCATCGCATTCGTCTTAGGAGTGCTCTGGGTTGGTTCTCCGGTTCCATCCGCCAAGGAAACCCCAGGTCTCGTCGGCATTGCACCGGAGAAAGTCGCCGATTATATCCATGCCGTCATCGAAGCCGACCGCTCGATCTACACGACACAGATCGTCAATCGTATGCAGGAGAAAGGTATTGTCGCGGCGGCTGAACATTGGGAGCAGGACAACGCCCTTCCCCTCCCCGCCCAATTCCTACAGCATTCCGGACGGTTGGTAGCCGAGAGTGGACGAGGCATCCGGTACAGATTGATCGGACTTTCCCCGATGTATCAACGCAACGGTCCCGCCACCGAATTCGAACGAAAGGCCCTGACCGAGCTCCAGCGACAGCCGGATCGACCGGTTACCGGAATTGTGTCGAGCGGCAAGAAGCAGTACTTCCAAGCCATCTATGCAGACCGTGCTGTCTCTTCCGCCTGCGTGACTTGCCACAACAGCCATCCGTTGAGCCCGAAGCAGGATTTCAAGTTAAACGATGTGATGGGTGGGATCGCCATTACGATTCCGCTGGAATAGGCAGGAGGCACGACGCATCATTGTCGGCTGGTGAACAAAACACTGTGCGCGGATCCATCGTGACAAAGAGATTACGAAGGCGTGGGCGGGCTTGCGGAAGCGACCGGTGGCTTGAGGTGGTACTCCTCCCGATAAATCTGGACGGCGGTCATCAACAAACTGATGAGTATCGGACCGACGAAGATGCCGAGCAACCCATAGAGCGCCAGCCCACCCAACACGCTCAGCACGAGCGGCAGGACGGGAATCTGCACATCTTGGCCGATCAACCAAGGCCGAAGAAACTGATCGACCATCGAGACGACGCCGATTCCCCAGGCCAGCATGGCGAACGCTTTACCGGTCGCACCTATCCAAAACAGGTAGATTACGAGGGGTCCCCATACCAGCCCGGTCCCACCGAATGGAATCGGCGCCACTACGATCGTCAACGCCGTGAGTCCCATCGGAAACGGCACATCGAGCGCCAAGTAGGCCATCCCCGCCAGGAGACCCTGAACGATCGCCGTGACCAGTATCCCTTTCACCACCGCCCGAATCGTTTGATCTAACCGAATCAAGATTTTTGACTTGTGCGACTCGTCCATGGGAATCAAATCGTATAAGACAGCGAGCCACTGCCGGCCATCCTTAAAAAGAAAAAACAGCACCAACAACATAATGAAGAAATTCATCACGAGAGCGAAGGTATTCTTCAGCAGGCCCCCCATTCCACCGACGAGAAATTGACTGAGTTCCTTCACCCCGGTCATGAGCGATTGCTCCAAGGAAAGCGGATGCGTACCGGTACCGGACAACGCTGACTTCAACCAACTGCCGATGAAGGGAACCGCAGCCACTTGATCCGGCAGTCGTTGAAGCCCGCCGGCAGAAATCCATGATCGGATCTCCTGTTCCTCTACGCTGGCTTCGCGTATCAACATCACCCCCATCACGACCAAGGGAACAACCACAATCCCCAACGCCCCAAATGTCAGAATGCCGGCAGAGAGCGCGTCTTTACCGCCGAACAGCTTCGTCAAACGGAGATGGAGAGGAAATGCCCAATGGGCCAACAGACCCGCCCACAAGGCCGAGAACAAGAACGGCTTGAGCATCAGCCCAATTTGGTAGAGGAGCAGCGCCAGAAGAGAAAAAAACACGATGGAAAAGATTTGTTGTCGAGTCATCGAAGCTGTCTGAGTCACTTGAGGAGGCAACGAGTAAATAACAGATCCGACGGCGTCTGTCACGGTAGAAAGAATGGGAGGAGAAGGAGCGAGCCCCACCGACGTATGTAAGGAGGACCTGAGGGCGAGAGGCGGGAGTCGGCTTACAGGTCAGCTTCCCTTCCGATCAGCGCAACCGCTTTCCCCCGGTGCGCGCTCATGTCGCGAACGTTACTCGGTAATCGAGGGATTTCTTCGGGCCAGCCTGTGACCCCCATATCGCTGACCCCCTGAAATTTGGCTCCTTCTTCCATCAACATCATCGGGCAATGGACTTCGCCGATCAGAATGGCAGTCTTGAGGAGCTGGATCTTCCCAGTTGCCGTGACCGTGGCTTTGATACGTCCGCTGCTGATCAGTGAATCGGCGTGAATGGCTCCCTTCACAACCCCATCTTCACCAACAATGACTTCCCCCTTCGTGTGCACATCGCCCTCGAGTCGCCCGTCAATTCGCACGGTACCGTCGACTTTGATTTCACCCTTCAGTTCGACACCTTTCGCCAACAGCGTCATATTGCCATCGTCTGCATACGCGGTCTTTTTCATGAGGACTCCTTGGTGCAGGCCAACTTCCCCAACGTTACCGTAGGACCGGGGATATGCCTAACAGTTTATGGAATCCAGCGCTCCTGTACCGGAATACGACTCATTGCGGCAAACCCAACGTCTGCTTGAGCCGCTCCCAGAACCCGCCTCCGTGAACTTCGCAATAGACCGTCGGCTCAGTCCCTGCAATGAAGAACTCAAATGTTTTCTCCGGACATTGCGAAGTCACGAGTTGTCCGCTTTTGGGATCGATCCTCCGCCGGACAACCCCAACCGGCATCTCAAAATCCGAGGGATCCTGCGGGATGAGTCGAGCCGCCAACGCACTCCATATTGGAAGGGCTGCCTGGGCGCCGGTCAACTTAATCGCCCGTTCATCATCAAAACCGACCCACACACCGATCGCAAGGTCCGGGGTATATCCTATGAACCAGGCGTCTCGATACCCATCGGTCGTCCCAGTCTTGCCTGCCACGGGACCCCACACCCCTAATGCTCTGGCCTTGGCCCCCGTCCCCCGATCCATCACCCCTTTCAACAATGACGTAATGAGAAACGCCCCCTGCGGGGTGGCTGCCTGGCGCCGATCAAGAGGCGGACTCCAAATGGTCTCCCTTCCCTCACGCACCATGTTGGATAGTGCCACCGGATGGATGACAACGCCTCCATTGGCGAGCCCCGCGTAGGCGGATGTGATCTGAAGCAACGAGACGGAAGAACTCCCCAGCGCGAGAGACAAATTGTCGGCCAACGGTGTGGTAATTCCGAACGCGTGCAGCAGATTCGTGAGCGCAGTCATTCCGGTTCGGTGAGCAGTCCGAACGGCGGGAATGTTCAAGGATTGCTCGAGTGCTGTTCGGACCGTCACCTGACCTCTATACTGCCGATCATAATTCTGAGGCGACCAGGCCCCTGTGTCTGATTCCAATGTCAGAGGCTCATCCATTAACAATGTTGCCGGAGTCAGCCCGGCCACACCTTGGCCGCGTGCTGCCTCAAATCCGGCAAGGTAGACAAAAGGCTTGAAGAGAGACCCTGCCGATCGATGCGCCTGCACCGCACGGTTGAATTGGCTCAGCCGATAGTTACGACCACCGACCATCGCCAGCACGTGGCCGGTCTTCACATCCAGCACGACCGCCGCCCCCTGAAGCGGCGGCTCGGCTCCGGCCAACGCCGGATAGCTCCCTTCAAGTTTCGTCAATCCTTCCTGCAGCACATGTGCGGCGATTCGCTGAGCCCTGGGATCAAGGGTCGAATAAATTCGAGATCCGTCCGGAATTTCCGTTCCTATCCCCTGCTCGATTTCTCTGAGCAGATGATCGACAAAGTACGGCGCGTCGGTGAGGACATCTTGATTCAACATGACCTTCACCGGTCGATCCATGGCCTGAGCCACGACGTCCTCCGCCAAGATGCCCTCTTCCCTCAGACGGCGAAGCACCACATTTCGACGCTTCGTTGCCACCTCAACGTCTTTTACGGGGGAATAGATATTGGGCCCCTTGATCAATCCGACGATCAGCGCCATTTCATCGATCGACAGTTCATCAACGTTCTTACTAAAATAGCGATGAGCCGCTTCTCCCACACCGTAGATCGAAACCGGCCCGGCTTGGCCGAGATAAATCTCGTTCACATAACTCTCAAGGATTTCTTCTTTTCGGTACTTGAACTCGAGCGCCATCGCGGCCATCACTTCCCGGAGTTTCCGCCCAATGGTTCGCTTCGGAGAATAGTAGAGGTTCTTGGCCAATTGCTGGGTGAGCGTGCTGCCTCCCTGCGCGACGACGCCGCGACTGATGTTGATCCAAAGCGCTCGACCGATCGCGATGGGATCAACCCCGAAATGGGAATAAAATCGACGATCCTCGATGATCAACAGCGTCTTAATGAGGGTGGGAGGGACACGGTCCAGAGGAATCCATTCCCGGACCTGCCTGGAGCCGGACCGCATCCCGCTGATCAACACCGGTTCGAGCGACACCAAGGAAAGCGGTTGCCCATCAGCCGCCGACAACACCTCGGTGACGATGCCGTCCACCAGGATCAACCGGACTGATCGTGCAGGAAGGCGGTTCTCCTCCTGAGCATGCAGAAAGATCTCGATTGAGTCTTTTGTGGAGAAATACTCACCGGCTACCTTCGGTGCCGCAGCGACCGGCTTGTACTCCAACCGCTGTAGATGGTCGACCAACCCAGAATTCACAGGATGGAGCCCCGGCGTCAGAAAAAACGGGGCTCCATAGATCAGTAGCGGCGGATGCTCGTCGCTCTTCGGCAGAGCCAAACTGGCCGAAAGGAAGGCCCCATATCCTCCCAAGAGCGCGAACACTACTCCAAGTGCGATAAGGAACGGAACGAGGAGGCGTCTCACCAACGGAACGGGCCGAAGTGACGTTTGAGCCGACATGGTCTCAGCTTACCCTGTATCTTCAGACAAGGGAACTGTCCGAGATCGGAAATGCACCCCGGGAGATCTGTTTAGGCTATCGCTGCATCATCTGAAAGTAGTGACCGACTGCGGCCAAAAATAAGCAGGTGTCTAAGCAACACAGCAGATTAAGAACCGCAGAGCGTCTCGTTCGAGAGTTTTATGCGGTGACCTTTTCTTCGGCCTTACTCTCGTTTACTGGAGCGGATAACAACACCTTTTCGTAATTGAGCAGAGCCCCATTCGCGAGCGTGATGCACCCCTGCTGCGGTTGATGGCACCCTCCCTCCCACTATCGGTTAAGGTGTAGGTCTTGGTGTTATTCCGATCCGGGTCTGCTCCGGTCACTCTCGCCACCACGGTCCCATTCGCCACCTTCTCGGCCTCCGTGTTCGCTGAGAGACTCAGGTCCGTCCGAGCAAGAGCGCTTGTACTTTCAGCTTCTGACTATCCAAGGTGATGGCCGGCACCGAGGTCGTCCCGGTGGCACGACCAGAGCGAACGGAGTTCTAGGTGGCACTCCCATCATCGAGACCAGTTGTATCTCGGTCGTACTGAGCTCACGAAGGAGCCGCTGAACTTCCCACTGAGTATGGAGCAGATCCCGTTAGTAATTGAGAGGAGTCACCGGAGCCTGTGATTTTCGATCGGCGATGTGCTGGACGTTTTCCAACGCCTTCGAGACCGATTCATTCAAAACTGGCTCCCTGGGGGCACCCGTTCCGCGCTTACGGCTCGTCAGTACGCACTTCGAACTGCTTGTACGAGCCGGACCGCGATACGTCGCTTCTTCTCCTCTGCAATCATCGCGTTGTCGACGCCGTGTAGCGCACGCACGAGCGACGACCCGAAATCCAGGATATCCCAACCCAACGTCAGCTTGCCAGGCGTGACGTCTGTCTCGGACGATGTAAAGGGTTCAAACGCTTGAGTCCGGTGATGAGCAATTGCCCTACACCACCACCGAAATCATTGCGCCCTTCGCAACCGACGTTGGCGGAGACTTGGAGAAGCGCTGAACAATGAGCGAGATTGAGTTCCTGATGAGCCAGCTGAACTTGCATCGTTTTGACCTGCACATCCAAGTTAGACTTCGGGGCGCGTGCGATGGCCTCATAGAGATCGATTGACTTCGTGATTGGCTCCTCTATCGATGAAATGGCTTGAAAATCTTTCACCGCCCGAGCCTTTACCTCTTCCCTGTTCAATGCGTGGGTTCTGACAAGACATTCGGTTAGCGAGAGCAGAGCTGCCAAACAACGGCAGTCCCCAGCGTCGTGCAGGCTGCCTCATATTGGGTATCCCGTAGAATACTCACCACCATGGCGGACCTTGCCCCTAAGGCGTTCCGATAAGGCCATTGCCTGAGTTGAGGAAGAACCTGACTCAATGGAAATGAACAGAGTCGAACTATGCTGAGCGATGGAGGGAACGGCTCGCATGGTTCATACCGGTGATTTAGGCCGGATTGACGCTTCCACGCCACAAAGATCACACCCTGCCTCGGAGGGCATCACTGTTGGTTTCTTGTCAGATCGATCCCCATTCAGCACGAATGTATTGGTCGGCGTGGCGCTCCCGCGCTCAGGCTCCCCTCCTTCCGAGTTACCTCCTCCGGATCTATCTCACCCCCAAGTCCTCGGCTATCTTTCTCACCATCAGCTCAAAGCCACAACCTTTACTAAGGAGAACACACATGAATTGTTCACGCTGCCAGGGACTCATGGTCAGGGAACACTTCCTGGATTTTGAGGGCACCTACGGACATATGTGGGCCAGCGGATACCGCTGCATGAATTGCGGGAATGTTCATGACCCGCTCATCGAACAACACCGGCTTGCCAAGGTACAACCGTCGTTGATACTCGCAAACGATCAAGCCGACCACAAGGAAGACGAACTCCATACGGACGTGCATTCAGTCGTCATGCGTGCTGCTTGACACCGAGTCCAAACCACGCCTCACAGACACGAACTTGGAGAGTCTGGCTTGAGAGGAGAGGGCATGGCCAATATCTTGATCGTCGACGATGATGCACCGATTAGGGGAGCATTGCGCGACATCCTTGAAGCAGAGGGTCATAAGATTCGTGAAGCCTCCGACGGCCGGATCGGCCTCATGCTCTATCGCGAAGCACCGGCCGACCTCGTCATCACCGACATCCTGATGCCGGAGCGCGATGGAATGGAAGTCACGCTCGCGCTGACGCAAGAATTTCTGGATGCCAAAGTCATTGCCATGACCGGTGCTACCGACAACCAGAATTTTCTGAACGTTGCCAAGTTATTCGGCGCCCGACGTGTCATTCAGAAACCCTTCACCTCTGACGTCATTCGTCGAGTCGTGCGTTTCACACTTAATCATTAGCCGGATCAATGAGATAAATAGGACAAACTGCGCCAGCCTCGCCTCAGCAAATAGACAGAACCTTATCCTAAGCCGTCCTCGACTTTCTCGATGGGTCGCTGGAGCTCGCGCAGCTGGGTAGGCCACAACGACCCTGCAAGCATACCGATTCCCGCCATCGCAAACCCGATAAGTTGTGGTGGCCAGACATCAGTCGGCTGGCTGAGTAGCTCCAATGCCAGCCAACTCGTGAGCCCCGCAACAATCGCCCAAAGCGCACCCTGTGTCGTCGCCCGCTTCCAGTAAAGTCCTGCAAACAACGGGAAAAAGGCCGCTACCAAGGTTACCTTGTACGTGCTCACGACCAACTTATAAATCGTCGCGTCCGACCACAGCGCAAGAGCCAATACCACCGAGGCAAATCCCACCAGGACCACGCGCATGAGGCGCAGAAATTCCGAATCGTTCAAGCGTGGTAACACCGGCCTGATGACGTTCTCGCTCAGCGCAACGGACGGTGCGAGCAGAGTCGCACTGGAGCAACTCATCACCGCAGAAAGAACTGCTCCGAAGAAAATAACCTGCGCCGCGATCGGAGTATGCTGCAACACTAGGGTCGGCAAGACCAGCTGTGAATCCTGCTCCAACAATGCTCCGAACTTGACAGGCTCAATCAACGTTGCGGCATAGGCGAGAAACATCGGTACAAAACAGAAGGTAAAATAGAGCGCCGCGCCCAGCAGCGAGCCCCGCACAGCTGTGGGCTCGTCCTTTGCCGATGTGATCCGCTGAAACACATCCTGTTGTGGGATGGAACCAAGCATCATGGTCATCCAAGCCCCGACGAACGGGACCCAAGCCGTCATCGTGGCCGGTGGGAACAAGTCGAGTTTGCCCGCCTCGGCCGCATGATTGACGACCGTGCGCACGCCGCCCGCCAGATCCCCGACGATCGACGCAATATACAAAAGCCCCCCCATGATCACGGAGATCTGAACGAAATCGAGGATCGCCACAGAGAACATGCCGCCGAACGTCGTATACGTCAGAACAATCACTGCGCCGATCACGATTCCGGTCGACTGGCTGACACTCCCCTCCGTCACGACATTGAGCACCAAGCCCAGCACTTTGAATTGGGCCGCGACCCAGCCCAGGTACGAGGCGACGATGCAGAGCGTGCACAACACTTCTACGGTACGGTTGTAGCGGTACCGATAGTAATCCCCCACCGTCAGCATATTGAGTCGGTACAGGCGTGGAGCAAAAAAGAGTCCGGCGAGCATCAAACACATGCTTGACCCGAAGGGATCGGCGACAACACCGCGCAAGCCTTCTTTGACGAATGTGGCCGAGATACCCAATACGGCTTCCGCGCCGAACCAGGTTGCAAACACGGTCGCCGCCACAACGGCTAAGGGCAGGCTCCTTCCGGCAACGGCAAAGTCCTTGGAGCTTTGCACACGAGTCGCCGCGAAAAGTCCGATACCGACAGAAAGGAGAAGATAGAGGATGACGAACCAGAGGACCACGCGCGAAGGATAAAGCGATCCTGACTTGCAATCAATCGATATTCAAGAAATCTTCTCGCATAGAGGCGGATCATTCGAACATCGGGGTTGAGGCAGGAGCGAAAGCAATTCCTTCCTGAAAAACCCCGAGCTGGGAATCGGAAGGGCTCCGTTGATCTCGATCACCGTAGCTGATCGATCTTGGGAATACGGTTTCTGCTCAAAGTCCCAACGGCTGGCCACTGTGACCCGTGATCCATCACGGCGCACGTGGATGAGCTGCCCTTCCCATCGTCCTTTCGTGCGAAGCTCCTCCTCGATCACCTCGAGCGGGACAGGGAAAACCGTCTTGAGCAGTTGATGGGAAGTCGTCCCCAGTGCATCTTGGGGCTCCCATCCATACAGCTTCTTGGCCCCTTCACTCCAGTATCGGATCGTACCATCTAGATTGCGAACCATGAGCGCATCGGTCGAAGGGCTGCGGTCTTTCTTCGGCTTATCCTGACCCCTACGCGGCTGCTCTGGATCGATTCCTGACAAGAGACTAGAGGTCACTTCTGCCAGGAGCGCGGAGCCTGGCATCGTTAAATGAACAGTATCCCAAAAATAAAACACTCCTTCCTTTGCAACTGTGCACCCATTCTTTGAGCAGAATAATTGAGTGGCATCAATAAACTCAAAGCCAAACTTAGACGCTTCTTCGCTGAGAGCCGCATTGACAGCGTCAAGAGCATCTGCTTCCACCTCCAGATTGCTCGGCACTTCCATCCCGAGGTTTTCCAGCCTGTACACATACCTATGAATATTTATGGAGAGTGACGCCGGCTGAGAATAGACGATCACTCGCTTCTCTTTCAGCTTCTTGAACAGACCATCGAGCTTGGCCCTGAATTCTTTATCGCCAAGCTTCTCATACGTCTTCAGCCAACTACTTGATACAATAATCCCATCCATGTGATTGTTTGGGACATATTCATCCACAAACCAGTTATAGAAATCTGCACACCGCGCGTCATTTCCACTGCGTATTGCCCGACAAGAAGCTCCGGTGAGCTGAATGATGGCATTCTCGCCGAATACGCGTACAAGACCTGGGTATAAACTCGCCGCAAGGCTGTCTCCAAACAGTGCGTAGACCTTCGAAGGTTGAGGGCGTCCTCCATCTGTCCGAATAGCCGACGGTTGCACCAAGTCACAATGATTCTGTAAAAGCGTTTCAAAGGTCTGTTCCGGATCAAATAAGCACGTATGCAGCCGAGAGAGCACATCAGCATCACGGTTCAATCTACTGTGAGACTCTGCTGTAGTCAGCTGCAGACCGACTGCGCACACGACTAGGGCGGCTGCAGAAACGAACGAGAATCTCCACACCCATCGTTTCGTGATCGTATTCTGTTGACGAAATGGCCGTTCGACATAACGCCACGTTACGTAAGCCAGACCGAACGTGAGAACGACGATAAGCGCAAGAACCGCATCATGAGGCTCAGTGAAACTTCTATGGCGAGCGAACGACAACAACGGCTGATGCCATAGATAGGCGCTATAGCTGACAAGGCCCACACCAACTAACACTCTATTAACCAACAACCGCCCGACCAAGGTTCCGGGAAAAGCAAACACGATAATCAAACCAGCGCCGACTGTCGGTATCAAAGCTGAGAAACCTGGGAAAGGCGTCTCTTTATTAAAAGTCAGGACCCCTAATGCGATCGATCCGAGCCCGACAAGGCTGAGTATTTGATGGAGCACCGGAGGGAACTGGCCACGCTCCTTCCGTTCCAGGTAGAAAGCGATGAGTGAACCCATCGCCAATTCCCATGCACGAGTTGGCAGCAAAAAAAACGCCGCATCTGGTTTCCTGCTGATCGCATACTCAGCAAGCGCAAGACTGAAGACCGCCATGATCGTCAGAAACACTACAATTCTCTTTCGCCCCAACTGCCACGCAAACATCAGAACAATCGGAAACAGGAGGTAAAACTGTTCTTCTACCCCCAAACTCCACGTATGGAGCAGCGGCTTTAACTCCGTTTCTGCGTCGAAGTAATCACTTTGCCGCCAGAAGAAGATATTCGACGCAAATACCAAACCAGCCATGACGCTTTTCGACAATTCCTTTGCATCGCTTGGCATGAGCCACAACCAAGCAAAAGGCAAGCACGACGCCATGACCAAGTACAACGCGGGCAAAATACGCCGTGCGCGTCGCTCATAGAAATTTAGAATTGAAAACCGTCCGGCCTCAAGGTCCGCAAGAATAATCGTGGTAATCAAGTACCCGCTGATGACAAAGAAAATGTCCACGCCAACAAAGCCGCCGCTAAAAAGTTTGAACCCAGCGTGGAATAATATGACTGGAATGACGGCGACTGCTCGCAAGCCATCTATTTCAGGACGGTAACGCACTCACATGATCCTGTTGCTTGCCTGAACCGACTGAAAGTGCTTACTCATAAGTTTGGAAAGTGGTCTACTCTTGACGTTCATCGACAGTCTCGTCGAGAAACCGAAGGCAACACTTTCAATATTTCTGCGGGTTATTGCGGAGTGACGCCCATGAACGGCGGAGAGGATTTTCGCTAAACGCGATTTTGGGAGATCTTCATGTCAGCGTGATCCTCGGAGCGAGCGTTTTCGGTTTTTCGTGTCTGGCTTCACACTTAGCATCCCTGGTAAGTCATCGTCTAACACTGTATAGCCCTCAGGGGCTTCAAAATCTACGCATACCTTTTCAAAACACTCGAATGAAATACCACCAACGCCTAAACCGACGTGCAGCTTAGGAACATTGAACTGTTCGGTCTACTCGTAAACACCGGAGGTGGTATCCGAAACATACCCAATGAAAATGACAAAGTCAAAGGAGTCGCTTCATGACATCGTATGAGGAAGCCATACCATGCTTATAAGTGCGGTGGACAGCCGATGCCGACTTCAAATGCAGGAGATGGACTGACTTGCGGGACGAATCAAGGCGTGCGCCGGACCGTACCTGACGTATTTAGGCTCACTGACCCACGCGATGCGATGCTGGGCTCTGCCCCCAAGGCAACTTAGAATACCCCGTATCGAGAAGCTCCAAATACCAGACGGCACCCCACGAGAAAAAGTTCACCGTGAGACTCAACTGGTAGTATTTTTGTCCACTGCACTTCGTACAGGCTCAAGGAATATTCCCATCGAGTTTCAGCAATATGGAGTTCCAATAGCTGCCGCTTTTGAGGCTGGCCACCCATCATCACGAGGATCCCATGCGCACTCCTATTGATGCAGTACACCTCACCCTGTTCAATGGTCGCTTGCTCTCCATCGAGCGATTCGCATAGGCTATACGCACACACTTTTTGTTCGCTCACCCGCATCTCTCGCCGTCGTGAAGGAAATGAAGCCCCCACCTCTTTACGGACACCGACCACAGCGTCTTCAGCGTTCAGATTCCGCCCGCGGCGCATAGGCGATTCATGGATGACTTGGTTCGATCCAATGTTCATGATGCCTCCAACAAATCAAACAACAGCTGCAGAGGGAAAAAGCAATTGGCATACCTGAGCATTTATTAATGCGCGTGCGGATTTCTGAAGAATCCTCTTCAAATTCCTGGTTTAGGAACGTATTGAAACTGAACAGCGAAGGGATATGGATTCACTATTTCGATGTATTGCGATGATAGCCTGTTGATTCTACGTACAATTTCGCAGTGAAGGTGAAAGCATACACGTTGGGATGATCATCCTTCACCAGAAGGTAGGGCTACGTAGGGCTACAGAGGGCTGTGAACGGGATAGTCGGTCAGGTCAGATGTTTTGGCCTACATCCTGTGCGGAAAGACAGCTGTCGAGGTCTGGGTCTAACTAAAAAATCGATCCAGTAACCCTGCAGGATTCGCCTCACAGCTCAACTTCTCCACCCGAAGGCCAAGCAAGCGGATGAGTTTTCGCTGCGGGTTTTCACGCTGATCGAGAAAAGGCAGCATCAGCCTCATGGCCTCGCGCCTCAATACTGCCCGCTCATCGGTCGCCATCGCCAGTGTATGGGCGCGTGACTTGGTCACAAAATCCGCGAAGCGAACCGTCAGCACGACGGTTCGAAAAGAATGAAATCCCTCGCGATGCAGGCTATCACTCACGCCTCGAACAAGTCCATCGAGTTGATTGAGAAGCGTATGACTGTCGAGCGTGTCGGATTCGAACGTTTCCTGCTCCCCGATGGATTTTGGCTCCGAATATTCCTCGACCGGTGAGTCATCCCGTGCTCGAACCTTCTCATAGAGAGCTACGCCGCGTTTCCCCAAGAGGGCTTCGAGTTGATGGAGAGTCAGTGCTCTTAGATCCTTGACAATCTTGATATTTTTTGCGTTCAGCATGCCTTCGGTTTTGGGTCCAATACCGGGGATGACCCGGATCGAGAGTGGAGCCAGAAACGCCTCGGCCTTCTGCTCGCGGACGACCGTGAGTCCGTCAGGCTTCCGGTATCCTGAAGCGATTTTGGCGATCAACTTATTCGGCCCAATCCCGATTGAGGCAGTCAGTCGTTCCTCCGAATGGATCGCCTCTTTCAGACGGCAACCTAGGCGTTCGGCTTCTTCATACGATCCTGTCCAACTCATGTCGCCGTAGGCTTCATCTATACTGGCTTGTTCCACACGAGGAATGAATCGTCGTACAATCCGCATCACCTTCTCCGAAACCCTTGCATACTTTTGCATGTCGACCGAGACAAAGGTCACCGGCGGCTTCCCCGCCCGGCGAGCGGCCTCAGAGAAGCGCCACGCAGTGGAGATTGGCGTCGCCGAGTGAATACCGTACGCACGCGCCAGATAGTTCGATGTGGCGGCGACCCCGCGGCCCTTTCCGCCCAGCGGGTCCGCGCCGACGACGAGGGGGACCCCACGAAAGGCTGGAGTATCGCGCTCTTCAATCGCCGCGAAGAACGCATCCATATCTAAGTGAGTGATAATCCTGATCACTTTTTACCTCGTGTTGCCCTGGGTATCGAAAAAAGGGGGACAAACCCACAGAAAAAGCACCCTCATAATAGGGAGTTCTATCATTTCCACCGTAGCTTTTCGCACCAGGGGTGACGTACAATCGCCTCTAAGCTAGGAGGAAGACGGTTAAGTTACACGATCGTTGCTCACAAGTCAGAGCCATCAACGAGAGGAGGCGAGAGGAGGCAAGTCATGGGCTTTCGTTGGTTCAATATCATCGGATTTCTGATGTTGCTCTTTGCTCTCTTCTTGAATGAGGTGGTGTACTTAAACGTGTGGTACGACCTCAATTTCTTCACCGTGATCGTTCCGGCTATCTTGTACCTCGGTGTTGCACTGTGGCTCTCTGTGTGGAGAGGGCCCGGTCGTCAGGACGCATGATGTCATTCACCCACATAAGAGTTCATGGGACGCAGGGCAAAGGCCATCACTAGAAAGGAGACAATCCATGGGCATGAGCTTTATCAATTGGGTTGGATTCGTTATGCTGCTGCTCGCGCTGCTTCTCAATGAGGCCTTCCTCGGGATAAACGCCTGGTACGACCTCCACATAGTGGCGATTCTTGCGGGTGTGGTGTGGCTGGTTGTTGCAGCCGCATTATCCATGTGGCCAAACCCAAGAGATAAGAATGCTTGATCGATAGGTTTCCTGCCTCGACAACGATAGAGCGTACAGGTCACGGTACGTCTACTGGGATTTCCGACCGTGAATTTTGCTCAACGTGCGAAAAAATAAGGAACTGTATCTTCACGGATTGCCCTTCACGCCAAGAAAACACTCATATGTGTGGTCATTCACCATGCCAACTGCCTGCATATAGGCATAAATGATCGTACTGCCCACAAAACGGAAGCCGCGTTTTTTCAGGTCCCTCGATAGCGCATCACTCTCAGCCGTCGTGGGAGGAATCTCTTTCCGATTTTTCCACCGATTGATCTTCGCCTTGCCATCGACGAATCGCCAGACATAGCCGTCAAATGATCCAAACTCCTTCTGCACGACCAGAAAGGCTTGCGCGTTTGTTACAGCCGCCTCGATCTTCAATCGATTGCGGATAATACCCGCGTCTTTCAGCAGTACAGCCTTCTTCCGAGGTGTAAACCGGGCAACTTCGACTGGATCAAATCCGATAAAGGCTCTGCGATATCCTTCGCGACGCAGCAGAATCGTCTCCCATGTCAGACCCGCCTGAGCCCCTTCGAGCACAAGCATCTCGAAGTGTTTTCGATCATCATGCACCGGCACACTCCATTCTTCATCGTGGTACCGAATGAGATGCGGTTTCAGACCGACCCAGCCGCACCGAGTCTTTTCGTCTGATACGGTCATCGCTTGCACTCAGGCATCTAGTGAACCAATGGATAGATTTGCCGGCGGCAATTGTAGAAGCACCCGGACAAGATCGCAATGAAAGTTTCCACAAGAAAACCAGCGGTGCACATCAAGGATTGATCTCCCCCGTATGAATCAACTATGATCCTTCTATATCCACCAACCAGACGAAGATTTCACTATGACGACCATGGACATTGAAAAAGAAATGGTAACCCCCTGCCGACAGGGGCAAGAATCAAGAGGCGATCAATCGCTTCTACGCACAGAATGTCGAGAGTGTCGAGGCTGGCGCGATGCCCGGCATTGGTCGGGTCCAAAGGGTATCAAGGCCGTCAAGGGAAAGAGCCAATGGAAGGTCACCAAGGAAGAATTGTTCCACGAGATGTCCTGACTCTTACTAACCCAACCCCCAACCAGAGGAGGAAATCATGGCAGACAAACAGTACAAGCAGCTTGGATGTCTGGACGTGCAACCGTCGGGCGGCTGCGGATTCCAGGTGCGGGCGGAGACGGAGGCGGAACTGATGCAGTTGGTCGCCACCCACGCCAAGCAATGTCATAAGTTGGATTCGATTCCACCAGAAATGGCCGCCCAAGTGAAGGCCGCGATCAAGACCGTGCCGGTCACGGTCTAAGAGCGTTTATGATGATGAAGAGAGGGACTTCCCAGCCTCCAACAGGTGGCGGGAAGCCCCTCTCGAAATTCACCCGTTTGGCCAAGGAGGACATATGAACTGGAGGTCAGTATTCCCAATTGCCGTCCTGCTACTGCTGAGCACAAGCGGATGCAGCTACCTCTTTTATCCACACGCAAAGGAATTTACTGAAAAGGCCAAGGGCGCAACAGGCGTCGAGACACTCATCAACCTGACCAATATGGCGGAAGCCACGGCCAACGCCGCCAAGGGAGGCAAGGGAGCCGATCAACCCTTCGACGATCTGCACAACCAGTTTCATGCGATCGACAACAGCATCTGCTGCGTCGAGAAATCGGTCAAGGAACAGCCGGCCTACGCACTGGCCGTCACACACAATAAAGAACTCAGGACGATTTTCAAACGGCTATGGAAATTCAAGAGCGATCAGCCTCAACGGGATCAACACTTGGACCTCTTTGCGTCCGAACTCCAAGAGATGCGCCAGACTCTGGAAACCCTGAGGTAACTTCATGGCAGCGCCATCGCCTGAGCAAGTCATCGATAATCAACGACAAGACTGGAACCGCGTCGCCGGTGGGTGGGAGAAGTGGGATCGCTTCTTCGATGAACAGATGGCATTCCTGAATCACCGGCTCGTGGGCGACGCCAGGCTGCGCAGTGGGCTTCGCGTGCTGGATCTGGGGTCGGGCACAGGCTATCCGGCACTCCTCGCCGCTCAGACAGTCGGAGTAGACGGAAGCGTTGTGGGCATCGACCTCGCCGAACATATGCTCACTATAGCGAAGAGAAAGGCAAAGCAATTGGGGTTGCATAACGTGACGTTCAGGGTCGGTGATGTCACCACCCTTCCGTTCGAATCCGCTTCCTTCGACGCCGTCACCAGCCGCTTCTGCCTCATGTTTCTCCCCGAAATTCCCAAAGCTGCTGCAGAAATTGTGCGTGTCCTGAAGCCGGGAAGCTGGGTCGCGGCAGCCGTCTGGTCCGCCCCGGAAAAGAACCCCTCGATCAGCCTTTCGATGGCAGCCGTCAAGCAGGTCATCGACCAGCCGTCGATGGACCCGATGGCGCCAGGCATCTTCCGTCTCGCTCAACCGGGCGACTTCGCCGGCATGTTGGAGAGAGCCGGCCTTACAGACATCACGGACCAGGAATTTCTTGGGGAGTGGTCCTACGGCTCAACCGATGAATATTATACGAGCCTGGTGGAGATTGCCGCCCCGGTCCAAAATCTCATGGCGACGCTGTCGGAAGCGCAACGGCTGGAGGTGAAACGCCTTATCATCACAGCTGCTTCGCAGTTCCAGCGCGGTGCCCGCATCACGTTCCCGATCGCCGCGCGGATGGTCGCCGGGCGCAAGCCCGGATGAGGCATGCCGACGAAGAGCGACGGCTTCAAAGACTTCATCCTAGATCAGCTGACAGAGCTGAACGGGGTGACCGCACGAGCCATGTTCGGAGGCTATGGGCTCTATCATGAGGCCAAGTTTTTCGGCATCATTCATAAAGGTCGTCTCTACTTCAAAGTGAGTGCGGCCACCGTACCCAATTACAAGGAACATGGCATGAAACCGTTCCGACCCAACGCCAAGCAAACACTCAAATCGTTTTATGAGGTCCCGATCGATGTGATCGAAGATGCGGAAGTCTTGACTCAATGGGCGACGGAAGCAGTCGAAAGATGATCGGACCATGTCGCAGGTTCTCTGGACCATCGGCCATTCGACCAAACCAATCGACGAGTTTCTCGCACTCCTAAAGGCGCATGGCATTCAGCAACTTATCGACGTTCGTACCATTCCCCACTCTCGCCACAATCCTCAATACAATAACGAAGCGCTTTCAAAGAGCTTGCAGCATGAGGACTTGTCGTACAAGCACATGCCGAAGCTTGGTGGATTGCGTAAACCCAAGAAGGATTCCATCAACACCGGCTGGCGAAATGCGAGCTTCCGCGGCTACGCGGATTACATGCAGACAGAGGGGTTTCGGAGAGCCTTGGACGAGTTGATGGTCGAGAGTCGATCACAGCACACAGCTATCATGTGTGCGGAAGCAGTCCCCTGGCGGTGCCACCGATCCTTGATCGCCGACGCGTTAGTGACACGAGGATGGGAGGTCCGGCATATCATGTCGGAGACGAAGGCCGATGCCCATGCCATAACATCATTCGCTGTGATCGAGCACGTCACCATCAGCTACCCTGCTCAGATTGATCTTGATCGCGCTCCTCGGCTCTTCTAGCCATGAAACAGTCTTGGCTAATCTGGTTATGAACACTGATGCCCCCCAGAGGACAGCCTCCCCTGCGCTCCCGCCGACCTCTTCCTTTTCTTCTTGACGATCCGATAAATATGCCCGACCCCTTTTCTCTCTTAAGACGGCATGGTTTATCTGCGCCTTTTACCTCTCGCACGGGAGCTCACGCGGCGCCTGGGTCGTCGTTTCACTAGTGGACGACCAGTGTCACAACAGCGTGCGGACTTTGTGGTCTTCACCTTTGAGAGGGGTATCGCTCGTCTAACCAACATTGGGACTGGTTCTGCCTCACCTTTGAGGACCAAACTCTTAAAGCGTTCCCAGTCGAACTGAGTGCCTGGGTCGGTCCGTCGGGTGGGATCGAGTTTCGCATGCGACACGACATACGTGAGATTCGGGTACTTCGCCCAACAGTAGCGAACGATTCGGGCGGTGGCTTCAACTTGCCAGGAAGAGAAGGGATCGTTCTCCTGACGGTTCACCACCTCAATGCCGAGCGACCAGTGATTCACTCGGGTTTCGCTATCATTGACATCCGGATGAGATACCGCATTCCGTACGTGCCAGGCCGCAAGCGCTTCCGGAACACAGGCCCACACGAGCTCACCGTGCTGCGGTTCGTCCTCATCCGGCACCAACCAATGAAATGAAGCCGGATTGTTCGACCTCTTCATGACGGAGATCGCCCCCGCCGACGAGGATCCGGCCGTGGCGTGAATCACGACTGCTACTACGCCCATGATCGGATCGACAGATCGTTTGGTTGTGCAGTTCGACCAGTAGGGTTGAACACCAGGGTACCAGGGTTCGTTAAGCACCACTTCATTGGGGCGCTTCGACTTCGGGAGTCTGAAGTAGTAGTTGATCGGATCAGACATATTACCTCCTTGGCCAAGGCTTTCTTGCGAGTCCGAACCTAAAAGGTTTGAATGACTCCCGATTTCTATCCATACCTTCATGCCGAACACGCATCTGCCTTCATGCCTCCCTGGATAATGACGATCGATGACTGGTCGAGACCCACTACAAGAGGAAGGAAGAACAAAAACCCTTGCCATTCCCAGGCAGACGATTCCGCTGCCAATGTGGCTTCCTATGGTCTTATGCTGCGGCTTCCTCTGCGGCCTTCTCTTTCCGTTCCAAGGGATTGCGGATCCCTAGCCTTGTGAAGAGCCGGAAGAAGGCATCACTTCCCCCGGCGAGAGCGAAAGCGGTGACAACCCGGCCGATTATAGGTGATTGGGAACAACCATCCTTTCCGCACATTCCTAGAGCATCCAGAACGTCTTTCATCATGTTAAGGTCATAATTCCACACAACAAAAGCGGAAAAGAGAATCGCAAAAGGCGTCTTCCAGCCTTTACCTTCAAGATACCTGCTAAACAATCGCCAGTTGAACACGACGGTGAGTGCCATCTCCAAGACGGCGGATATCACGAGATACCCGAGCAAAGCAGAACCAAGCTTCGAATAGTCGGCTTGAGTGGAGGGAGGGGGATTAGGCCCCTGTGCATAACTGACCGGCAGTCCAAAGATAAATATGGGTGCGAGCATAGCAAGGAAAAGAATGAGTAGAAATATACTGATTTGAGTTCGCATAAATTCCCCCTTCTCACCACAAAATAATCCTGAACTAGTTACTGTGAGAGTGGACCTCCGGTCTTCCCTCCATTCATTCCTGCGATTGCCCTGACGGCGCTAGCCACTGGAGAAATACATTGTATAGGCTGGAGAGGACGAATCCAAAAATCCCCCCGATGCCTGTATAGATAAACAATCGTAAGAAACTATCCGTTCCTATAGGTAAGTATTTCGGCAAGTATTCCACTCCAAACCAGACCACCCCAAGTAGGGCACCAGCAAGAGTCAGGGCAAGAACATTAAGACCAACCGGGGGTCTGAGCGGAGGTCCTACAGGAAGCCCAATAGGGGTAACAACATATCGGCAATCGTGTTCGACACAAATCCGTCCATCATCTTCAGAAGTAATAAAAGCGAGCGGCGCGTAGTGATGGTCGATTCCGAATGGTTCCTGCTCCGCCGGAGTAGATTTACCGTTCCCATCAATAGTCTGGGGCCACTCAATGTCACTCTTCGCGGTTCGAGCTGGAATCAACCAATAGTCTCCGCTCCTATACTCCGTCGCTTTTCCATTAGTCTGGCTGCTAAATTGGATCTCGATGCCATTCTCGAGCTCGATCCAGGCATCGTCAGTCCTTTTCTCCCGCACGAGAACAGCGCCGTCATTCAGCTCCCCATTGCGATCGCTGTGGTCCCACCGGCGCAGCACTGGATGGTAGGGATCTTTCTCACCATACTGACGTTCAGGCCCAGCATTGGCCTTGAGTGTTATGAGCGTATCCATCCCTCTCAAGTCGATGTTTTCTATTTGGTGCAAAACCCCGGGAACCCCTCTGAGGACATCTCGATCATCTACGATCTCTACCCAATCATCGATGTTCAATCCACCTCGGCTGTCGGTTCCAAAATAGCTTAAGGTGACGTTCAATCCGGCCATCGCTTGAATGGGACAGGCGAATGAGCCGTTGTCTCTTGACCACTTGAAGGTGACGCCAGGTTGTTCACCGGCAGTTCCTCTATGGATCTCAACACGGTAAAGCTGATTCTCGATGCCTCGGTATGGGAATTCTGGCTCTCGATTGGCATCCGAGGCAAACTCGTAGGCACGCTTGACCCGCGAGCGGAGCTGTACGTTACTCTTATTCCGGAGCTGCTTATTCAATACTTCTTGCAGAGCATAACGTGCGAACTGTTTCCTTCTTTCTTGCACCCCCTGAGGATTGCGCGGCCATACCGCTTCAGCCTTTTCCATGCACTGCAAGGCTCTCTTTTGCGAGCGAACATGGTCGGCATCCTTGTCGTCGAGCCGAAGAGTCTTGACTTGCCAAATGACCTGCCCACGCGATGTCGTCTCAGCACCGCCCAGCGCCACCTCACGAATGCAATCATCCTCTGCGACAGACACATGGCGCTCCCAGACATCGAGATAGACCAAATACATTCCAGCTTTGATCTTCTCGGACTCAGAAAGAGGATAATTCTTCTGCTGGTCGTACGCTTGGGCGTCATCATTTATGCATCCTATTCCCTGAACATAATAGCGCCCCTTCTTAATGAGGAAGCCCTTTTCACCGGGCTCAATCTTGAAACTAGTATCCGTCGTGCCTCCATGCGGTCCGATCACATCCCTGGTCAACGTGCGTATCGACTCCAAGAAAATAGCGACCTGCTCATTCCAATCCGCATCAAGCTGAACACGCCCCTGCTGCATAAGCACGCGCGAGAACTGTTTCTCCTTATCGAAGGTCAGTCGAGAGAAATCACCTTTCATACTCCACTCCTAACTGGCGACAATAATTCCTGACTCCATTCCCGCCGGTATGTATTCGTTGAGACGAGCCTCTAAGTTCGCAAGGCGCTGAGGATAATGCAGGTCATGAAAGACACCCATTTCCCCTTCGTCATCAGCGCCACGCACGATTTCCTGTGGGCAGGATGCTGAGAGTTGACAGTACGTGGCAGTACCATATTGCTGGCTGGTGAAAGACGGGCGGATGCGGCTCCGTACGGC
Organism: Nitrospira sp.; assembly: GCA_029194675.1. Lineage (NCBI taxonomy): Bacteria > Pseudomonadati > Nitrospirota > Nitrospiria > Nitrospirales > Nitrospiraceae > Nitrospira > Nitrospira sp. Next base: position 32,927 of record JARFXP010000009.1, read on the forward strand.
CCTTTGCGCGGCATCAACTTCCTGACGAGTAGGCTGCCGTTTCAACTCCACTCGAAGTCGCATTTTCGCATCCTGCTCGGCAAGATCCGGCTGGCACTGGTGACGGCTCGGTGTGCGGGATTCCGGCGGCACATAACAAAATCGCATCTCCCCGCGTTGACGACGATCGACCTGGACCCAGCTAGTAAAGATCGTATTAAGGGCTGCATCGATTGCATGCGCCCGAACCTGTCCTAATATCGTGCTGCGCTCGATGGCTAAAACAGCATGGGCGACTTCATGATTCAGCGCACCCACAGCTGTCGCCCCATCACTACCGGAATCGATGACACTATTGACCAGAGCAATCTGGATCGGCTCGGTTCGGACCTCATGCTGTGACACACACACCGGTCCAACGATAGAGGATTCAATAACGACTTTCCTCCCGATAGCTATCAGTTCCAGACTCGGAGAGCTACTTACCTGGTCTTCAACGTCCTGACTACTCGGAGCGCTTTCTCGGTCACGCGATTTGCGAGACATTACGGTGCAATGCCGGAGCAAAATCTCGGCTTGCGTGTTTTGTTCCTCGGTCGCCCCCTTCAGTACAAGGCTACCGTCTATCAAGAACCCATCGAGCAACAGCCTGCTCCCAGAATGTACCGTGACATCAAACGTCCCATGGATGACGGGACGGACAGCATTCGCGGCGCGCAGATGCAGGACTTGGTTTGCTTTTAGCCTCAAGACAACCCGTCCTCCGGGTATGTCAAACCATCCACTCTTAACAACCTCGATCACGGCGTGAGATGGCTGGTCGCTTTCCCAATTTTGGAACGCAGTAATCAAATCTTGTCCGGGGTCGACCTTGTAGAGACTCGGGCTCGATTCTGTTGTCCCCGTCTTCCCCACCACTTGCATAATCGGGCGATCATACTCACCACCACCGATATCGGCGCTGAATCCATAATGATAGGAAACTCGCACCATTTTCGGAGGTTGGGCGAAGAGGAGCCGTCCGAGTTGAGGGTCCACTGCAACCCAAGACCGATTACCTTTGAACGAACAACTCCAACTACTAAGATCAGTGGGGACAATATCCTTCAAGTCGAGAGGTTCCTCGGCATCGTCGATCCAGATACAAAAACTCTTGCCTTCTCCGTAGTAGTCAGCCAACCGATCCCTGAGCGCACGCCGGCGAATCGGTACCGGCAGGTTTATTTCGTCCGCGATGTGGGTTGGCGCTGGCTCTTCCACAGGCAAGGTATACAAGGGGACATCATGTCCAAACGCATCAAACGTAAACCTATACCATCCTTGTTTTGGGTCCGGAGCACCTGCCTGTACGGAAGTGACCGGATAGACCAGCGCCTGGGTTCGGCTGACTGAATAGGCCTTCAACCGCCAGACAAAAATGCCGACGTGAGTCGGATTGTACAAGCCTCGTGAGCGAGGGGAACCGAGACGACGGACATCGACCGTATGGGGCGTTTCATCGAATGGTGTGTTCAGACGATCAACGTCACCGCCAAGCCGGAGATCCACCAGATAGTTGCTGTACATCACGCGGTGTTTCAGTCCATAGCTTCCGGCAACAAGTCGGTAGAACTCCACCGCTCGCGCGGGCCATCCCGCAATATCGTTGGCAAGCAATTCTAACAGCGCGAGCGATCCCTTCCGGCGCCGATAGCGTAGAGTATTAGCAACTTCACGCCGCGAGACGAACACTGTATCTTGCGTACTTGGGCGCTCATAGTCGACAAAGCCACGTTCCCGTATTTCTGGCGCAGGTCGGTAGCCCACGAGGTCGCCGAGATAGGGCACGACCCAGTCATCACAGGTCTCGATAAACCAGTTCTCATAGAGACGTTCAATGTCGTGCTCGACAATACCGATCTGATCGGCAATCACGCTCAGCAGTGCCTTTAGCGGTTGACCGGCTTCTTCGTCGCGCTGACGGTGCACGACCGGCAATAATGCATAGACCCGGTCATCAGCCTCACTCATGTCAACCTCTGTGTTAGAACAATCGCATTCGGCACAACGGAAGGGATATAGGCCAACTGTGCAGGTCGAACCTCCCCCTTAACAATCGCCGCGACACTCACAGGGATACGTGGTCGCGGACGACCTCCTGTCTTCACTTTCGCTTCCACGACTTTTTGGGCCTCACGGTCGATCTCAGGGAAGGTCAACGGGCGCCGCAGTCTTCCTTCGCCTTGCATCTGGGGAATACTTTCAAACACATCGACATCGACATATTTCACACCACGTACGTTCTGGATCGTCGTGATCACCTCGCTGAGAAATGCGCCTTGGCCCAAGTTGCAGTTAGGAAAACTGAATCGCTTCAGTAAGGCTTTACGGACATCCTGCTGGAGAGTGTCCCATTGGCGGTCTTTGAGCACAACGATCTGTGCCGATATAATCGGGACAAGTAATTGACGCGTGGCGACAGAAAACTGGTGATGGGGATCGCCGTACTGCCGCAATGCAGCGGTCAGATGTTTATAGCGGTCCGATTCTTCGTCAATCGGAACATCATCGATTCCGGCAATCGTGAGATGAATGAATTGTTGCCTTCCATGGCGCAACAGCTCGGCCCTGGCCTTCCCGATTCCCGGAGAGCTGCGGGCAAAATCTTCATAGTCTTGAACAGACACCACACGATCAAAAGCCATCACCGCTAACGAGGCATTGTCCCGCATGAGATCAGCGCTTTTGTTTTCGGGATCAGCTCCTCCAGACGCCCGCAGAGGGTTGTCCACGGCTTTCACACCGAGCGGACGTGTCATGAGAAGTCGAACCCGTTCGGCTTCGACATTCCCAGTATTGCCGATTCCCGCCCGATACTCGGCCTTTACATTCTCTGTACCGGTTGGGAGACGAGCTCCGTTCTTGCCGTCGCCGAAAATAATGGTCGTCTTCTGTTCTTCATCAGTCTGCACCACAAAGACACGATCACCAGGACCGAGATCCGCGAGATCCGTCAGACGCGCGACTTCTCGCCAACGAATGCCATTGACGTAAACGCTCAAGGAACTGGCGCTACCCGAAGGGGTGGAGGCTGGCGTATAGGTCAGGGGTTTCTGAGATAAGGAAAAGCGTTGGAGTGGTTTGCCGGCGTCTCCACTCCCAAGCACTTCTTTGCGAGTCTCACCGTGAGTCGCGCGTACGACATTGCCAGAGATTTCTACCGTCTCCCGTTTATAGCGAGATTGCAAACCTTTGTCGAACACCAGGGTGGTATGGACCGTATTCCCCGGCGCTGGCACGGGATGTTGTTCCTTCTCATCGGTCTGAGGCATGGTGGTTTGAGCAGCATTTCCCGATGCTGGTACGAGAGGTTTCTCCTTCTCAACAGTCTTCGGTAACGTCGACCAACCATGGTGAACGGCAGCCAACCGCACCAGTTCACTTCGTCTCATACCCTTTATCGTTACCCCACCCCGTAGCTCCTTCGCCTGTGCCTCCTCGAGTCCGATCTCATCCGGAGTTTGACTGATATCTTCCTCTTCCCCAGTCACGATCAGCCAGCGACCGGGCTCCAGTCCCTCCACATAGCCATCGAGTTCAATCCGCTCACTATTTTCTCCCCCAATCGCAGCGAGGTACGGCTCAGCAGCGAGAGGCAGTTCTTCACTCTGCACATACACAACGGTTTGTCGAATGACATCAAACCCATCGCTGCCTTGGAACCATGGGCTATCGTTGCCGTCAGGAGTTTTTGGAGGCAGCACAAGCCTGGTGGTTTTTCCAGAAATCCCATATGCAGCTCGAGAAATCCCTGCATCGACAGCTGTGGCTTTGGTCACCAGCACACGTTCATGTGGGCTGTATTCAAGTAGCACCCAGCTGTTCGGGGCGATCTTGTCATAACTTGCATCGAGGTAAAGTGTGTTCCGTGTCTTGTCCTCGTCACCGACTTGCCATTCGCCAAACTTCATCACTTTGGTTTTGTCGTTCAGCTCTTTGGGTTCGAGCGGAGCGCTATGGCCAAACAATGACGCCTTCACTCGAAATGCATACACCGTCACCGGGTTTGTCTCTTCGAGACTTGCTCCAGGCAGGCGGTCGGATAAAGCCGTGTCCATGTCTAAAGGACTCTTTGCAACCACGTCATAGGCGAGTTCGGAAACCGGACCGTCTGCCCGCTGCCGGTCTAAAGACAAAGGCCGAGAAGCGCCTTCCTGTGTGGTCAAGTCTCCTCCTTGGTCCTTCTTGGTCCTCTCATTCAACGTCGCAACGAGATTCGTCAACCAATCACGCGTTTCCCCTCCTCGAGTTCCCTTTACAAAACGCTCAAGGCTAACCGTCTTCTTTGAAATCCGCGCCAGACGTTCCCCAGGAGGCACATTCGCAATCATCTGTTGTTTCAGAGATTCGAGTATCTCTCGTCTAGTCTTTTCACCTTGGGTTTCTTGTTTGCCTTTCTCAGGAGGTTTCAGGATGAATGGATCAACCGCTTTTTCTACAGCCCTCAATTGGGAAATAGGCTGCAGGGCCACCTTGGTTCGCTTCTTGTCGGTTTCCGGGTCGTAAACCACTGCAATGTGACGGTAGTATTGCTTGGCTGGATTGGGGAAGACGAACAGCAAGAGATCGTTGGCTTTCAACCCAGTAGCGATACCATCGAAATACAAGGTCTCCAGCGTTTCCGCATTCTCAGGAGTGATTCTTTGTGGGCGAGTCAGACGTGGCTTCAACTTGTTCCAACTGGCTCGTGCTTCGAGCTCCTCTGCCGTTTCAAACGATTGCGGCAGCTCTCCGGGGCCCGGAATGGTTTGCACACGCGCGCCGACAGGAATGGTGACGGGAGACTCCTTCTTCGACGAGAGGGCTCGCCCCTGATCGGGCTGGGATGACACGTTGTTTTCAACTGTATACGCAAGATACACGCTCGCTGCCACACCAGGACTTGACACGTACCCCACGAGTCTAGCCAGTTCTACAAGAGAGCGGTCTTCTCTGGCTGTTCGTATGTACCCTTCGTTGGCAATTCGCTCTTGATAGAAGGTCAGGACGTCGGCGACGGTCGCCCAAGCGTTGAGAAGCGCAATGGCCGGATCGTCACTGGTGTCTGAGGTCAGTCTTCCGAGTAGAGGGAACCCCCGACGAGAGAGCGCGGCTTTCATGCTCGCAAGAAACGCCGAGTGCGTACCAACTCGATACCGCAGGCTGTCCAATCCCGACCGGTTGCTCACAGAGAGTGGGGTCAATGTCTCGGCAGGTTCCCAACCCTGTCTGGGTTCTGTCATCGTCCACCTGTAATCGTCAATGCCAGTTTTCCAAGCTCAGGACGATTTGGATCATTATCTAAACGAGCGATTTCGAAGGGCCCAATCCGTAACATCCCATCTTCGATCTCCTTGGCTGGCGGGTGAAACAAGCGGCACAGTCGTGTGACTTCGACGCTGAGGACACCGGGCACGGCTTGCGCTGTAGCAACGAGGCGGCTGAGATAGAGACTGTCACCGAACGTGAGAAGATCAGGATGGAACAATCCCTTTCGCCCGTCAGGAAGTGTTGCATTCCCGAGGACAGCGCGTAGTTCTTCGGCAACATGGTCGCGCAATTGATGCTGACGAATCGTCACGGTCAGCGCAATGTCTAACGGCACATAGCGGGCGGGAAGCACGACGACCTGATGACCGATGCGTCGATAAGCGTACAGATCTCTGGCTAGTTCATCGCGTAGCCCATCCTCAAGAACAAAGCCGTGCAGCGGGTCGATAAACACGCGCACTTCATACCAACCATGCGCCCAGCGGAGTTCAGCTGCCGCGCGCTGTACCTTCTCGTTCCGTTCCGCGAAGCGAGCATAATCTTCGGCAACCACCGCTCGCTCAAGCTGAGATCGAAGGCTTGCCGGTGCCTTGAGTTTGGCCGTGGCAATCGGTTCAGGGTCGGAGCCTCCCTGTGCCGGAAGAGGATTTCGTACCCGGAGAACCCTCGAGTCAGAGACAGAGGTGGAACGATACACCAGATGAGAAATCGCTTCGGCGACAACATTCCCTTTCGTTCCATTTCCGACTCTATAGGTTGCCCTCAGGGCAACACCCGGTTGCACCGGCCGGCCGAGATCGCCATTGCCGAAGCGTAGATGGGCGATCCCTCCGTCATCGACCTCCGCCACGACATGTCGATTCTCTCGACCACTGTTCAGCAAGTCTCGTCGTGGCCCCCACTCCTTCCCATCTTGCCTCGTTCCATCCTGCTTCCTCTCTTCTTGTTCCTTCCCTTCCTGCTCCTCTTTAACGGTAAGGCACGGCAGTGCCTCAGCTACGTCTTGCCGTATCGCCTGCTGTACCGATCCGTACAAAAGAGGATTCGTCGGTTTCAGCCGCTCTCCATATTCCTGACCAAACAACGTTCCCACTTCTTGGGCATCACGATCAGTCAAACAGTATCCAGAGTACGCACGTTCACGCAGAGAGGTGAGACGACGTATTTTGCGCGCGAACAGAGATCGCTGTGAGAACACAACTCCGCGAGATGTGGCGGGCAGCAGCAGCCGTCCCTCGAGAAGGAGCAACCTCTTCAATGCTTTGCTCGGGTTCTGTGTGGCCCGTTGGTCCTCTCGGATTTCAAAACGAGCAAGGACTTCCTTCCCGAAAATGGTGCTCAGTGTCTCATACTCATCGTCCGATAGACGGGCTGCAGGATTTGTCTCTTCCCGCTTCTCCACAGCCCGCCAAATTTCAACGACCTGGAGGCGGATATCGCGGATGATTTGATCAAGAACCTGAGCTTGCCGTCGGGCGATCATTCTTCTCTCGGGGTACGGAACGCGCTGAGTGACGGGACCCTGTGTAAGCACAGGATAAAACGGCGCCGCTTGCAGCACCCTGTCAGCCGGCTGTCCTTCACCTTCACATTCTGTCGGTTCTTCCTGTGGCGCTACCATCCAAGGTTCCTTCTCTGTGACAGTACGCCCGTGGTCCACGAGCACGACATTGCCTCGGGCGATAGTGATGTCCTCGATATAATTGCAATCCGGGGCCTGACCAATTGCCGAAATTACGAGAGGAAAGGGCAGGGCGTCCTCACGATCCCATTCAATATGGACCACCGGCTGAGCATGCAGTTCATCACAACCAGGCGTCACCTTTGTCAACCGAACCGCGCGCCGATGCCTGGGATCCGCGTCGGCCGCTACACCCGTCCGGGGCCCTAAGACTTCCTCAAAGATCAGCACATCGCCCGCACGAAGTCGGCTCAGTGCTCGTTCACCACCCTGCTCGTCGTCGCGAAGAGTTGCCGACGTCGCGCCTTCAGGCAAGACACAACCCCTGTTATCCCAGGTATAAAAGCTGATCCGGTTGTGCGCTGCGTACAAGTTTATTGGCCGATCCTCGATCGGTTCAAACACTTCGTATTGGCTTGAGGGCACCTCTCCCATATCTCTTCCGGGCATGACGGTATCGCGGCTGGTCATGGTCTGATTCGTGTCCGAAACAAAATAGACATCTGTGGGCTCGAGCGTCATATCGCCTGCCGTTTCAATACAAACCCAGGCGCGGGCGTTGCATCCATCGTGCAGCGAATAATCGATCAGCCGCAGGTGCCGGCGCACGGAAATGCGCTGCCGGGCTGTGTTGAGATAGGCTTCGGTGGCGACGGCATCTTGGTAGTAGCTCAGTTGATCGCCGATATAGGCCAGCACCTCAACAAGGGTCAGTCCCAAGTCGGGAACATGCCGCTCTTGCCATGCCGGCGCAACGATCGCAAGACGATCAAGAATCAGTTGGCGAAAACTCGCGTAGTCCTTGGCGAGGTAGTTGATCTCCGGTTCATCACGAGAGACCGGGGCTGCTTGGCTGGGAGGATACACTGAACTGGTCGGCGCCGCTCCGTAAAAGGTGAAGTCCACTGTGGCATATCGAGCATCAAATCCTTTCAGTGGTTCCGTCCCGGGTCGGTTATACTCATCTGCTTCAACGACATGCAGCGTGTACGTGGAGGAGTCTCCCCGCATATTGGAGAAAACCCGCAAGACATCATCGCTCTTTTGGTCTTGGGTACGGACAGGCTCAACGTGCGTGACGACAATATTCTTGATGCGCACTCCCCCATCAATACGAATATTGGAGGCGGATACGTCACCAGTCAGCTTTCCTAAGAGATAGACGTCGAGCACACGACCGTCGTTGCTCACCTCGACATAATCCAGCCCATTGAGATCCGCCTGGCGCACCTCTTCACGCCGGCGGTCGTCGTGACATATCACTCCGGACTCCACGAGCTACACCTTTCGTAAAAACTGAGTCGTACGGCGATCATTCGTCCGCCGCACCAGGTACTGAATAAGGATAGTAAGCCTGCCTTCGTCGTTGTTCGTCACTTCCAGCCGTTCGACCGCAATGAGATCGCCGAGCCACCGTTGCAAGCCCGCCTGAACGGTAAATTGAAGGGCTGTGGCAAGTTCGGAACTGTTCGGCGTGAAGATCATCTGCAGCAGGCCACTGCCGAAATCCGGCCGGTTGACCCGCTCGCCGGGGTTGGTGAAGAGAAACTCTTCAATCATGTCCCGGATGTGGTCCGCTTCCCCGGTCGTTGCCGTGCGACCCACGCGATCGAAATGAAAGGGATAGTCGATATTCATTAATTCCCCCTGACCCGCATCTGCGTCGTGACGATGTTCACCCCTGTCCCATTCGGTGCGCAGATCGCCTGGCTATCTTGCAACAACACCGGAATCCCCCCGGCCTTGATGCGTAATGCCGCCGTCACCCACTGGGCCGTGACGCAGGGCACCGGCGACCCGCTGACATTAAACGGGCATCCAACCACCGTATGAGGGGTGGACTGGGTGACCACCATCTGTCCACTAACCTTCACCCGAGGGTTGGGAGCTGTCGCTTGGGCTTGCCCCGCATGGAGACAGAGCACCGTGGCACCCATATGCAGGAGATACCCTGGCATTACGTCACCTCCAAGGCCCCGCCGTTAACGGACACCTGTGGACCGGTGAGCTTGATGCTGGCATTCTGGCCGTTGGTGATTTCGATCCCCGTCACATTCATCACGATCTTCATGCCCGCAGTCGTCTCAATGGTGACGCCCCCCGCACCGGTTACATCGTTCAGCGTCATCGTCGCGACATCGGTCTTGAGCACCTTCATCTCGGCCACCGCAGGCGAGGCCGGCAACTCCCCCTGCGCCCAGAAACAGCCGGTCCAGATGGGATAGTCCGGATCGCCATGCTCAAACTCGATCCAGACGGACGCATCAGTGGGCGGAATAAGGAACAAGCCCACGTTCTTCCCGGCATAGGGTAAGGCAGGAAGGGCCCACCCGCTTTCCTGTTCACCGAACACATCCTGCACCTTCGCTCGAATCCGTCCCAGCATCAGCGGATCGCGGTTGTCGGACACCACGCCTCGAAACTTTCCGTAAAACGGCGGACCCTGGCCGTTCATGGCACCACCACCGGCGTCAAGGCACCGCGTCCTTCACGCCGAAGCGAAAAGCTCTGCTTGTATTCCCCGCGCTTGACGCGATGCGTGACTTCCTGCACGTAATAGGTGCCGTCGTAGCTTTGTCCCACACCACGAACCCCAACCAATCGGCGTGACCGCAAAGCGCGTCCATAGCGCACGGCGTCCACTTCTCCCGTGGCAGTCACTGCATCCGAAGACTGACTCGCTGAGGACAGGCCCCGTAGCGCCGCCTGAATAGGATTGAGGTTCGCCGTATTCCTGGGCAACGTCTTTCGCAACGAACTTGCCGGTTGCCGAGCCAAGGGAGGATGCAACCCGCTTGGCAAGGGAATCGCGATCGGTCGCTTGGTGAACGGCTCAAGAATAGTGACTTGTGGTTCAGCCGGGCCCAGGGCATCGAAGCTGAACGTCATCGGTTGATCCACATTGGTATCGGCCCCCATATTCATCGTGAGCGCCGGTTGCGGTAGCCCCAACCGATTATCGAGACCCCAATAGGCGTCATTGACGCCGGGGATCATGGTCGGCTCAATGTAAAACACAAAGCCGTTGCGGCGAGCGAGTTCTCGGATGAAATCAAGATCGCTCCCCTGTTGCGAGGGAATCCGATCAACCTGAATCGGCACATCGGTCGTCGGCGTCACGCGAGGCACCAGACCCAGCGTCGCATAATTTGCGATCAGCTTGTTGACGATGACCCAATCGGCCTGGTTGGGAAATGTTTCGCTCTTCTCCTCCAGACTGAGTTTCAGGCTGATATCCTTCCCGAACACAGTCAAGGTGGACTCCACCGGCCTATTGCTGGGGGCTATCTGGTGATTGGTGATGATGCCGTCAATCAACACTTGAGGCAGCACCCCGATAAACACCATAATAATGACTCGGCTCGGCGGATCGAGCAGCCCCGTGAGCAAGAGCCCATAATCGAGGATCGTCTCCTTCCCCAGACTGAACGTCAGCTTGAACCCATCGAAATCTTGATCCCGATTCGTGACTTCCACGTCGGTCAGTGCCTCCATCACCGGATAGGGTGCCGGGATCGGCACCGTCGGGCCGATGAGCAATTGCAGACGGACACCAAGGCTCGGCATGGCTAAATGGCTCCCCCTTGAGGAAACGTGATCTGCAACCGGCGACCGATCGTGCTGGTCAATTCCTCCGACCGCATCGCATTGTTGGCATCGCACAGGCGCCAGAACTGCTCGGGATCGCCGAGATACCGCGCCGTGATATTGTCGAGGCGTTCCCCTTGCGTGACGACATGTTCTGCCACGACCGGCGTATTCGGGCTGACAGCTGGCACAAAACGGCGTCGCAGATACGCAATCTCCTTCCCATCCGCCGGTTCGTATTTGGCGATTTCGATGCCGTGGTAGCGACTGGTGGGAGGAAACATCGGTCACCTCACCCAAGCTTCAACGATGTTGTAAGATTCTGGGCACTGTTCACCACATTGGTAGTCGCCATGACTTCCTTCGCAATCTGATGCGCCAGGAAGAGCGAGTACCCGGGGTTCGAGATCTTCAGATCCACGTAACTCAGCACCGTCAACGTCAAGTCGACCTTGGCCCGGATGGGGTTGAGTAAGGGATCATATGCCTCTTCCGTAATGCTGAAGCCGGTGACACGCACAGGCAGCACGCGCGTCGCCCCCCACACAAACAACGTCAACGGAGCTTCCGGCGGAACGATCTCGATGTTGCCGGCCTGAGCCAGGAGTGAATTGGAAATGACGGTGGCACTCTTGGGGTACAGCAGCATCTCCAGCGCTGCAAGCGGGGGCGAGATCCCTGACACAAGCGCGATCGGATTGGCCTGTTCAAGTTGGTCCGTCGCATCCACCTCGATATTCAGCGTGATCGTTTCCTTGGGAGGACCGGTCAGCCGAAACGCTTCCGATCGGTCGCTCGTCTCTCCGCCACCAGTTGAGCGCGCCTCCAGCCGGCGGGTCAGGGAGTCCGGGTTGTATTGAAACACCACCACGCTGGCGAGTGGATTAACGGCATCGACGCCGACAATCGCGCCTTTCATTAAGCGAGGAGAGTTGGGAAAACTGGTCATCTGTCCCTCATTTCACTATCTGTTATCTCACTTCTCCGATTCTGCCCCCACCCTTCCCACCCGATCCCACCCATACACGCGGGACATTGCCCACCTGGTTGAGCCGCTGCGCCGTTTCGGAATAGATCATCACGGCGCGGCATTGAGGAGTTGGGGCAACCGGGACCTGTGCTCCTGCGCATCGCGCATTCGTTCCGTAACATTGACCGGCCTCGCCGCCTCGGTTATGCTAGGTTCTTTCATCAGGTTGACCTCATCATGCCGAAAGTGCTGCACCCTCATATCACTAACGATCCAGCCGTCTGCGGCGGGAGCCCGCGTATCGACGGGACGCGCATCACGGTCCGAACGGTGGTCATGTATGTGTTGCACCATGGAATGAGTCCCGAAGAACTGTTGGTCTCCTACCCTCATCTCAATCTTGCCTCCATCTACGATGCCTTGTCGTACTACTATGATCATCGGGAAGATATCGATCGCGAGATTGCTGAGAACGATGCGCTCGACCCGGCGAACCGTCCATCTCGATAGTCCTGCCTCGTTTCATGACCATCCATGAAGCTGTATCTCGATGAACATATTCCTCGCGCGTTGGAAGCCTTGCTCACCGAACACGGCATCGATTGTCTCTCGTCCCACGCCGCAGGAATGCTTGGCGTCTCTGACAATGAACAATTGGCGTTTGCCAGCCGCGAGCACCGAGCCATCCTGACATTTGACCGGAAAGACTTCGTGAAGCTTGCAGCCCTCTGGCAAGAAACCGGCCGGACCCATGCGGGCATTCTTCTTTCCAAAGAGGTTCCTTTGCCGGAGCTCCTTCGCCGCCTTCGTCGATTCTTCAGACGACACCGACAGACCGACCTTACCAACCAGGTCTTGTGGCTCCCCACTTCCAGAGAACCAGATTTGCTTTAGAATACTCTGACACAGTTCCGCTGTGGACATTCCCCCCCCAGAGCCCGCGTCGCTTGCTCACGATCCCCTGTCAATTCTGCCTCAGTCATATGCCCCTGCCGCCCAATCGACTCTACCCGCAATTAGTTTTTCCCTTGCGTGACGCCGACTGTTCGGAAAACAGTTCATCTTTTCCCGATGGATTCTCCCTCTTCCAATCGCTGATATAACCTCTTGACTCTAGAAAAGTAGCCTGTCCTCTTTTTCTGTTCACTGACGGTCATTGATTCAATCTTTCACTGTGGTCTTACACATTGGGGATTCCTACCTCAGGAGTGCCTGCTTCGGCACAGTACCGCTTCATTTCGCATCCCTCGAAGCCACGATGCTTCTGAATTTGTTCCCGGTGAGGCGGCTTCGAGCACGGGCTCTTCGAATCAAGAATCTTCAGCGTGAGGCAAGTAAAGCTTTTCTGATAGGCTTCACATTCGGAGCGCAGGCGAACACCTGTCAACTCACGAGTGGCCATTTCATTGCACTTTCCTTTCTTGTCCCAGTCGCTCCCGGCTGCCACATCACAGTCGTGTATCTTTTTCACGATGGGCGTGAGGTGCTTGACATGGACACTCTCATGTTGCTCGACGCATTCACGGACACACGGATCTTTCAATTCAGCTTGGTTGTACTTGACGATCAATCTGCCGGTAAAACTCCCTCCGCTCGGGTCGACCTCGGGGCTCGTGTCACCAAACCAGGTCGGGCTGCAGTCGCTTTTCCCGCTATACGCCGGCTGCACCTTCCGCACCGGTGCCACTTGCACGCGCACCTGACTGAAGTCGTGCCCAAAGCGTGGTTCGAAGAAAGATCGAGTGGCTGAATCAAGCGGCTGGCCTGGTGAGTTCAAAACTTCGTGCACAATGGGTGGTGCCGCGGCGAGGCCAGTTGAACCGCCAGTCCCTCGTCGCTGCACCAGGGGCTGAGCTGCTCTACCACTCCTTCTCGTATTTGCAGCTGATGCAGGCATGCGCATCACTTGCTCGGCCACACGGTCCGCTTCCTGCTCATAGGCATCGCGCGGCTCGCTGATCGCCAACTTCGTTTGGAGCGGCCTGCCATTCACCTGCGTTTTCTGACACTCAGCACACTGCCCCCCACCCAAGGTGTGTGTTCCACAGGCGCATTTGCGTTGAAGCACCGCGCGTGAGACCGGCGTGAAGAGCATTGAACTCTTCTGCATTGTCTGGTTGTGTGTTTTCTCGCTCAACATTTCGATTTCCTCAACCCTGTTGGTCTCTCAGTACTTCAGAAAAATACGCCGCTTTAGTTTTCCAATTCGTTCATTCGACGCTGACCCCGTTGATTCCCTTGTGCATAATGCTTCAAAATTCATTTCGGTACTTCTCCGCTGGCGTTAACACACCTGGATGTTTGCTTGCGGCGATAAGCCTGAGACGCAATTCGTCGTTCACCACAATAAGAGTAGTATCCTCTGCAACATGAAAAATCGGCGGTGCACCCTCAGGAATCGGCCGCACTGCGAAGCTCAAGATACGGTCGATGCCACTTGCACCGGGCAGCCTGGTAACCTTGGAACGCTTGAGATCAAGCGCCGGAACTGAGTCGAGAACATTGACGCCGAAATACTTCAGGTCGGACTTGCCGTGCACGCCCACTGGGATAAATTGCAGGTGCGCGCCTGAGCTCTCTTCAAGAACACGCCTTAGCACCGGCGAAACCAACAGAATGCCAAGGTAGTTTCCTAGATGGTCGAGAAATCGTCCCGGCGTTACGTCTTTGATCATGACCTTGGGGATGGGTGAGAGGCTCTCACCCCGCAGCATGCGAAGATGTTGCTCAGAACTGAAACCGCCCATCTCGGTGACGAAAGCTTTGCCGCGCTCGGGGCCCTGAGGGTACCAGACCCAGTACTTCGGTATCGGCTTGCTCTTAGATGAAACCCGTTTCTTTATCACGATAGCTTCTTTCTCCGCGCCTTAAGCTCGCCCTTCAGGGTACCGATCAAGGCCAGGAAAGGTTCTTCCAGCTTGCCCCAGTCAGTGCCCACGGCTGGATCAGTCTTGAGTTTATTCAATCGGGCAAGCACATTTTCGGTATAATTTTTATGCGAACCGCTGTGAATCTTGTTCGATATACACAAGCCGTTGTCAGCCCCATTGAACTTGAATCCGTTCTTTACCGCGACTTGCACAACAGGGTTCAGGAATAACTCAAGTGGGATCACATGGTGCGCTTCCTGTTTGCTTGAGTCGCATCCCAGTGCGCTCCGCAGTGCCGCACGAGCTGCATTTTTAGGGTCGAACTTGGACAATGTTGCGGCCAGCCGAATGATACGTTTATTGTCGATGGTGAGGGCTGGCAGAAATCGGATCCACGTGAGCGTCCGCCGGATCGTCTTGATCTTGCCCTTGTCCTTGGGGATATACATATACCCAGTTGGTAGCGCGGGGCTGGTGCGCGATTCCACCTTGCGCCCGACAAGCTTTGTAACCTTATCCTTGATCTCAGTGATTTGCTTTTCTTTCGCCGGCGAAGTAGTCGTTGCGCCCTTGAGTTCGGCGATGACCGAGGCAGAGAACCGCTTGGCCAACCGCTTGAGCAAATCCTTATAGTCCGGCTGAAGCACAAGACTGCCCCAGTTTTGTTGTTGCGCCGTATGTGCAAGCTCATGGTAAAGCAGACGCTGGCCTTCGCTTGTGCTGGGTTGGAACTTGCCAGAGCCGAAGTAGAGATCATTGCCGATGGCAAAGGCATTGGCGTGCAAGCGTTCACTGGCTACAACAGCCGCTGGGTCGGTATGCACACGAATACTCCCGAAGAGGTGGCCCAGGCGCGTCTCGGCCTCGGTGCGGACCTTCTCATCCAGAGGGTCACCGTCTGATTTGCCGATCTGCCGGGCGATCGTCGCTGGTGACAAGCGGTGGTTGGCATAACCAGGCTTGCGCGATGGCTTGATGATGGCCTTGACCTCTTGTGGCAACTCTTCAAGGAAACCCGGGCCGAGCTCATCAATGATCTTTTGTAAGTCGTTGGCTGCTGCGTCCATCGTCGGCTGTACGAGTTTGATCAGCGACCGGATGGCATCGTTCAGTCCATTCAGCGCTTCCTCGGGGATCAAGGGGGCGATCACGTTGTCGGCGATGGCCTTATCTATGCCTACCCCTTTTGCCGCTTTAACCACTGGCTTGTAGAGCTTTGGAACGGCTGAAAGGATTGCTGCGGTCACGGCGCGCGCCAATTCCTCGTAAGTAACCAGATCGGACTCGCTAAGTTTTTCGATCCCGGTCTTGAGTAGCTTAGGTGCGGAGTCCAGCTTGAGCTTGAGCTTCCCAGCAAAATCAACGGCGAATTCGTCGGCGGCGGACTGCAGGTCCAGATCAGCAAGTTTGCTGGGGTTGGCTGCCATGTCGAGCAAGGTCTCGAGAGCAGGGGCAGCTTCCAACATCAGGCCGACGCCGCCTATTGCGGACTGAACTGCACTACGCACCTTGAATACAGGTTTTAGAACCTTACGTAGCTTGCCAACCGTTGCGACAAGCTTAGTGGCCAGAGCGGCAATACCTTTGCGGCTGGGATTCTTGCTCCTCTTGGGCGGCTTAACCTCATTGGCAACCCAGGCCTCGATAGCGGTGATGGCGGCATTATCCTTCAAGCCCAACGCGATCTCGAGTAGTGTCGTAGAATCCTGGAACAGCTCAGCCAGCGCATCGCGGTGTTCAGCCAGGTCTTTCAACATGCGCAAAGTCTCAGACATGGCCTCCATTTCTTCGGAGTCGCCCAGTACTTCCAGCGCATCTTCCAGAAAATCTATCAAGGGCTGAGGTAGGTCAAGCAGACCGAACACGCCGTACTTGCTGCCACCCTTCTTTTCGCCGGGGATGCCGCCACTGCTCTTGTCGCCGCTCTTGCCGGGAAGGGGAAGTCCTCCGGTTCCTTTTTCACCTTCCGGGACAGCATCGGGTTGTTGGCTGGGCTTCTTCTCACCCTCCTGAGGTTGGCCACCTGTTTCACCAGGCGGACGAGTCTTCTCGATATCCGGTGGTTTGTCTTCCACTTCATGAGTCTGCCTCCCTTTCGCAGGCGGCGGACTGGGAATAGTGATGGTAGGGGTGCCGGATGGGCCTGTTGGATCATCGGCGGAGGGCTTTTCTGCCGGCTTGTCCAACTGCTTATCGCCGGGTTTTCCGTAGACCAGCAGGAAGATACTTGCAGCTTTTTTGAACGCCTTTTCCGTTTCTGCCGGATCATCAAATGTCCAGATATACTTGCCCCCGCCTACGATTTGGGTGTCATACCTCCCGCCACCCAGTGGAGTCAGTTTTATTTCGAAATATCCAGAGGAAATACCGAGTTTTTGGGACTCAAAGGCACGTACCTCAAGGATTTGCTCATTCTTCGCGTCAAAGAAAAGTATTTCACCTATCAAGGTTTCCTTGGTTCTATCCGGGGCCAATTGAATACGGCTGGCGCTATCTGTAGATAGCGCTGTTTGCCGGGAGGCAAGCGCTGCGCCTTGCTGCAAGACGTGGGTCAGCTCATGTGCCAGCAGGCGTTGGCCGGCTGTCGATACTGGGTCGTAGCGGCCGGCGTCAAAGAAAATGTTAGGGCCGGTGGTGAAGGCCAGCGCATGGATCGAGCTGGCTAGACGGGCGGCATGGCTGTCTGTGTGCACACGCACGCCACCAAAGTCGGCGCCAAACGCCGTCTCCATGCGTGATCGAATCGGATGCGCCAAGGGCCGGCCGCTGCTCCGTGTCTGCTCGATGCCGCGTAGCAATTGCCCTGTGATATCGGGAGGTCGCAGGATCGCCGCATCGCTGTTCTGTTTCGCCTGTACCACCTCGTCGCTATCCTCAACATCGTCTGCCTCGTCTTCGTCGCTGCCTTCGACTTCCGGTTCGGCCATCGCCGCATTCGCGGCGGCATCCGCAGCATCCTCGTCAGGATCTCCGGTACGCTGGAGCATATTGGGCACGCCGAAAGATATAGCAATTGGCATATCCTCTTCAGCCTTCAGCTCACAATCCACACAGCCAGAAGACTGGACGAGACCAACTGTATCTGCCGTTTTTACCGATGGTGTGGAAAATGGCCTTGGCGAGGCCAAGCGGCTGAGCACCATATCGGCAGTGCGGTCGGCTTCCCGCTCAAGTGGATCGTCTGGAACACTCACGGTATTAAAGCGTTGGAGGCGCGGTGGAGCACCGCTGACGGCAGGATACGCTGGCGTCGCCATCACCCGATCAGCGATCCGGTCCGTTTCCTGTTCAAGCAGGTCATTGGTAACCCCAATGCTAAGTTTCCGCTGGAGAAAGCCTTTAGTCTGCGCACACTCCGTGCATTCCACACCACCCATCGTGTGCGTTCCGCAGGCACACTGACGTTGAAGGAGGCCACCGGAGCTCGACCGAAGCCCCTGATTCTTCCCCGTTTCGACCTGTACACCAGTCCGTTCCATTCCCGCTCTTCCCTTAGCCTCGCGGCCACTCTCTCACTCAGCTTGTCTACAACTCGCTCCTAATGCCTCTTCGCCGACGAATGATTCCCAACTCCTTGATACACCGCTTGGGCGATCTGCCGTCCGAGTTGTACTGGAGTCATGCCTTCGGCCATGTGCATCACAGTAGGAGATACGGATGGACGGGCACCTCCGGCCATGGTGTCCGGCCCAACGCCATTCACCTCGATCAACCGTGCGAGTTCCCGTTCGACGGCCCCCTGCACGAGTGCCCGCTGGCTCCCTACGATCGGCAGGTCGTCCAGGATCAAACGCTCAATGTGGAGTCGTACGTTCATGCGACGGCTTCCGTTGCGTCGTCCCATTGAAAGTCAGCTTCGTAAATCGGCCGTTCCAGTTTGCGAAACTCTGCCCGGGCTGCGTCAAAGATCAGTGGCATGGTCACCGGGGATCCGGCATCAGCTGCGAGAAACGCGGCATTCATTGCGACATTGTTGATATTCCCGCCGTTCAGATTGAGTTGTGCCAACCGGTCGAAATCAAGCTCCGCCGTCTGTGTGGCGCGTGGAAACACTCGTTCCCAGATGGCCTTCCGCTGCTGGATGCCGTGGGCACGAAACTCCACGACGAACCGGATGCGGCGCATGAAGGCCGAGTCCAACGCACTCTTTCGGTTTGTCGCCAGAATGGCCAGCCCCCGGTACGCTTCGATGCGTTGCAGGAGATAGTTGATTTCGATATTGGCGTAGCGATCGTGGCTGTCTTTCACCTCGCTGCGTTTGCCGAACAGGGCGTCCGCCTCATCGAAGAAGAGAATCGCTCCGCCGTCCTCCGCAGCATCGAACAACCGCCGAAGATTCTTCTCCGTCTCCCCGATGTACTTACTGACCACCGCCGACAGGTCGATCCGATAGAGACTCAACCGTAAGTCGTTTGCGAGCACCTCTGCCGCCATCGTCTTCCCGGTGCCGCTCTCGCCCGCAAACAGGGCGTTGATGCTCAACCCGCGTGCGCGCGTGGCCGCGAATCCCCATTCGTCGTACACACGGGTGCGGTTCGCCACCTGTGCGGCAAGTTGATGCAGAAGGTTGAGCTCCTGCTCAGGAAGGACAATATCTTTCCAAGAGGCTTTTGGCTCGATCCGCTGCGCCAGGATTTCCAGTCGCGGACGGGTGTCCACGACACAAGCCTCCCAGAGCTGTTGCGGAATCGACTGTTGCCCGACGGCAGGAGATGACAGCGTCGTCTGAGCGATCTGATGAATAGTCGTGAGGTTCAGGTTGAACTGACCGGCGAGTCGCGCAGCCGTGCCGTTCTGCTGAGCACCTAAGAGAGCGTCCCACGCCAGATACTGTTCCGCTTGGGTCGGCTTCCCGATGTCGAGCGAAACAGAAGTGCGGCCCATTTCCATCCGACGATCCTGGGTGTCGAGGAAGAAGATTCCTCTGCTTCGAGCCAGGAATCGATGTAGGGCGGAGGCATGGGTCTCGTTCGCAGTCGTCTTCTCCACCTCATGGGCGTCCAGATACAGGGCAAAGGGCCAGAGAACCGATTCGCGCATCAGCAGCCGCGTCAGCTGCTCCAGTTCAGCTGGCTGTGAAGGAAGCACGTCGATAGGGAGCCGATAGAGGGGCAGGCCGAGCGCTGCAGCTGCATGACTCGCAACCAGTTGTTTGCTCGGTGAATCGGTACCCAGCAGTTGCATGACTGGGATAGTCTGAAGCGATCCGGCAGTCTGGACCTGATTCACAATCGCGTCTACCGCATGCCGTTGCGACGGTGGAAGGTCCACACTTCGATCGTCATACCGTACTGGCAGCAGCAGCGGCACGAGGCGATCATCCACGTAATTGAGCCCCTTTATATAATTGACAATGCGCTCGTCGGCCCGCAGGGCGCTGGTCGTGAGCGGCTGCGCCCCTGGCTGATTGATTTCGAGCAGCCGCCAGTACCGCAACGGCCGTTCCGGTGAGAGCACATCCCAGGCCGGTTCGGCAAACAAGGCCAACGAAAGCGCAAAGGTAGGATACCGGGCCGTTGGATCATCCTGGGCCTGTGCACAGAGCGACGGCATCCGCATGTCGAATTCCATCGACGCACAGAGCAACAGCACCTCGCTCTCAAACCGCGACAGGCCAAGATTACGGCGCAAGGTCACCAAGGTCGGAGGATGCTCTGCTGTCTCAAATGCCGCCAATTCCTCAGCGGCTCGAGTAAGGTGCTCGTCGCCAACACTCTTGGCGCCAGCGGAAGGTCTTGTCTGTGCGCCAAGATCGCCCGATTGTCGCCGAACGACCTTGCGTGGGGCCGAGCGAGCCTCAGATTGCACCGGCGATGTCGAACTCGCCGACTGCTGGATGAACCAGACCAGGCGCAGCCGCAACCAGGCCAGCGCCTTTCTCAGATACTCATCGTTCTGTTGCTGCCAGGGTATTTGTTTAGAGTCCTTCATTTAACTGTTACCGCCCACTTCATCTTATTTATCTCATCGTAGACTGGGGGCGTGTTACTCTCACGCCATTTCTTGAGAATACTGTCTACAATCTTCGCATCATCCTCATCCAACCTGTTCCAATCAATGAATGCACTATCCGCTCCGTCAACCCGTAGCCGGACGAAATAATTACCAGGGGCGATGCTCTTCAGACGAAACTTCACGGTATCCGTTTGTGCTGGTCGTGCCTCGGGAAAAAGTTCATGATCTCCCAACAATACCGACACACGTTGGGTACCCCTTACCTCAGGGCGGCATTCTACGGTCAGCACAGCATCGCGCTTGAGTGTCTTCGGTTTCACGTCCTTGATCGTTGGGGTAAGAGACAGGCTGAGGGCATTGGTTGTCCGTTCACTCCCCGTTGTCGTCTGACCGGTCGGCGCGATGCGGGCGGTCAGCACATAGAGACCTGCCGGCAGATCGGCCGGTTTGTTGGGAACGGTCACTCTTAATTCGTTGGCCGTTCCGCCCTCGACCGGAATCTCCATAGGCTTCTTGAGCAGCGGATGCATCAGATGTACGACCGTTGAACTTCCGTCCAGATGATGTCCCTTGATCAGAAGCTCATCTCCCAACAGCGCACCGGGCTGTTGTTTCGGCAGGTCTAGTAGTGCTTTCAACCTCTCAAGTGACCCTGGTATCGATATCGTGATTTCCGTCAGCGTCGGAAACGGCGGAGTCAAATTGGCCTGAACCATCACTTGTCGAGTCAATACGGGGAGCGGCGTTCTCGTCGGACGTGTACTCTCAATCAGCACAACGGAAACCTGGTAAGCCGCCGACAAGCGATAATGAATCTGAAAGGTCGTCCAGAGCTTCGACATCTCTTCAAAGAGCAGCGGCTGAAGCGTAATGCGAACGCGTTCCACCTGCTCAGCCAAATCACTCTCAGGGAAAGGGGTTCTCACAGCATCCTTGATTTCCTCTGTTCCCAGAAGCGGATGGTCATGAAAAACGCTCATGGCTTTGCCCAAAAGAGCGTGACTAGTCGTCTCATCCCGTTCATCCCCACTATACGCCGTCAGCAAGTAGTACAGCGTGAGCGGTAATGGGGGGTGGCCCGTTTCTCCGGATTTCACCCGCCCTGGCATGTCCATATTGCGAAAGGCCGCATTGGGTAAGGCCTGATAGAGAAAGAGATTGATCCGTTGCTTGTCGGCATTGATCCCTTCCGGTGCCTTGTCGAGTGGCCTGACCGTCACGTTTTCAATTCCACCCTTTTCGAGCAGCCGACGTAACGTCGCGGTTACCGAGGCGATCGCCAGAGAGTTGCTCATCCTCCACCCCGAGCACCACGACCCTTGAGATAGTCGTCGAGACTCATAGACGATTGTGGCTTTCGGCCCTTCTCTTGACGCACTGGAGGAGCAACCGCACGCACCTCCACCCGACCAATGGTCACCTGCACAACCGGTTCTACCCGCTTCGCTCTGTCCGTCACCGATGTATGACCGACAGTGGCTGCCGTCATTGGTGAAGCAACGCGTCGTTCTACCCTAAATGTCTTCGAGGCCAATGGCACGGCAAGAGAGTGAGCCGATGGTTGCTGCTGATCCGCTGGTGAGAAGGATGTCCTCGGAATATCCCCTAGCCTGCGCGATGTGACTTGCTGCGATTCCCTCCCGACCTTTGTTGCTGACGCTGAAGAGACAAGGGAAGGATCAAGCGAGAATTCACCGATATTGGGCATCGCACCAGATACTGCCTTGCGAAGTGCCGGGATAGTCCCGTCCGACTCAGTCACCGTTGTCGACAGTCTAGCCTGGGATTGACCATCGCTTTGCCCTGTCGGTGCTCCAACAAGAGGATCCACAGGCGACGAAACACTCCCGTATGGCCCCCGCCCAGCGACATAGCTCTTTGACGCACGATCCGGTGCCCGTGCTGTTGTGACTATTTGAGGAATCGGCCTCTTTTCATCAGAGAGATCGTCAATCGGGGGAGAAGCGTGGCCTCTGCCCGTTTCATTCGCCTGACCATTCGGTACCCGTCGCGCAGGACTTGCGGACTGGCCTGCGGCCTTGTGACGTACGGCTGTTTCCTCTTGATCAGGTCCAATAGAAGCGCCAGGAGTGGAACCCACCGCTACGCTGCTGTCTATCGGTGAGAGGCTGACCGGTTTGCCATCGGATAAAGGTCTTGGTGTGGCCAGCCGCTGCTCAGAATCCATAGAGACCGATGCCGGCAGAGTCGTTACGGTATTAGCTTCTGAAGCAACATCCTTCGGCTCGGGGACAGAGGTGGTCTTCGAAAAAGAGTGCCGCCGCCCAAGTGCAGCAGAGGATTCCAACGTCTGTTTCCGCTGCTGAGCTTCTTGTTCAAAAATTGGTCCGGCCTCCTCTCGGCCTTGCACTGGAGCGTTCAGAGATTGGCGCGCTGGCTGATCAGGTCTGGGATCCTGCTCGTTCAGATTGACTGCCCGATCTGGTTCCTCGCCAGGAAACCACCATGGCACCTCGCCGGCCATGGAGCCAGGCGATACAGGGTCGAACATCGACGACAAACGAGGCTGAATCGTGCGTTCAGGGTACCGGGTACGGATGAGGAGGTTCGTCAGATAATCGCTCATCCCTGCACCATGTCCAAATAGCACTGACGCCGCCAGGCACTCATCCCAAGAATGTCACTCTCAGCCCACCCATATGCAGAAGCCAGAATGTGTACTTCGCGTAGAACCCGCTTCGTCCAAGCACTGATCTCATGCCACACAAACGACACAATATCGAAGATGGCTTCCCACTGATGCCCACACACGCCACAGGTCACCGCAAGCTGTACATCACCTTGAGGATCGGCCAGTGCCATCTGCTCAATCACCCCCCGAGCCACAGAATTGGGCAGATCGGTTGTAGTTTCTCCATCATGATGAAGCACGCGCAGCAGACAGCGCTTCAGTAGTAATTGTTTGGCCGCTGTTGGCTCCTTCTCGTTCATGACCGCCAGCAAATCCTCACTCGCCGGCAGCCGGAAGGTCACCCGGTAGTCGTCGACGTCGGAAACACACTCCCCTCGATCTTCGTCTGACTTGCACTCCACCGGCACGCGAATCTGATCGACATGAAACGCAAGATCGAGGTTGTCATGACATTTGGGGCACACAACCACGGTCTGCACGCGCGAACCAAACAACTGTTCACGCAACGTGAGCAAGAGCGCGTCACGACGGCCTATAGGCAGACGCTCAAGATCACTGATCTCCGTCTTAGGAACGGCGGCGGCCAGCAAGCTCAGTGCTTGCACAACCGGGGACTCGCTCGCCCCACGCTCCCAGACCGCTAAGAGACTCCTAGCAGATAGCGAAGACATAGATGCTTATGCTGCCGGCTCTGTAAAACTCGGTTCAGTTGGTTCCGTTACTTCGTAATCCCGTTCCCATCCTTCGTTCTCCAGCTTGATGGTCTGGATCGCCACGGCGTTGGCGTTGGCATCCAAGTCCGGCTGAGCCTGGAATTCGGAGGCCCAGCAGCGATAGACCTTGTACGCGATCGCAAGCTGCCCTGCCTCGTTGTACATCTCGATAATGATATCCTTGCGAAAATCCTTGAGCGAGACTTCCATGCCCAACCCTGAGCCATAGTTCCACACCTTGTTCGCCCATTTTTCGAATTCGGTATCGTGTGTCACGCCACGCTCCAGGGTAATCGCCTCGTATTTCGTACGACCCGGAGATTTTCTGCTGCTCGACGGATCACCGCCTTCCCGGTGCTCGACCACCTCGGTAGTCCGCTTTAATGAACTCACCTTGCTGACCCCGGCAACGTACTTGCCGTCCCATTTGACTCGAAACTTGAAGTTCTTATAGGGATCGAACCGCTGTGCGTTCACGCTAAACTGCGCCATGCTTGTCCCTCCTCACATCAATCGCTAGACTTCGATTTGCCCGGCCATTTGCTGCAATTTGATAATGACAAACTCCGCCGGCTTGAGCGGTGCAAAGCCGACCACGATATTCACGATTCCAAGATTGATATCGTTCTGCGTGGTGGTCTCCTTGTCGCATTTCACGAAGTAGGCATCGCGCGGCGTGCTGCCCTGAAAGGCCCCCTGCCGAAACAGATTGTGCATGAAGGCCCCGATGTTCAGCCGGATCTGAGCCCACAACGGTTCATCGTTCGGCTCAAAGACGA
>JARFXP010000010.1 GCA_029194675.1 Nitrospira sp.
CGGAGCTCAAGGGCAAGATCGCGATGTTCTGTAATGTGGATAAGGATGCCGTCATCACGGCCAAAGATGTCGAGACGATCTACGAAGTGCCGATCGTATTCAGAAAAGAGGGGTTGGACGAATTGATTGTTCGTCAGCTCCATGTGGGGACCGGCCAGCCCAATCTTCGCGAGTGGGATGCGATGGTGCAAAAGATCAAGCGTCCGAAGCATGAAATTTCTGTCGCGTTGGTGGGCAAGTATGTGGGACTGAAAGAATGCTACAAGAGCTTGGGAGAAGCGCTGGTCCATGGTGGGATCGATCATGAAACCAAGGTCAATATCGATTGGATCGAGTCCGAAGATATCGAACGGCAGGGGACGGAGCGAATCCTGCGAGAGGCAGACGGCATCTTGATTCCCGGTGGATTTGGGACGCGAGGGATAGAGGGAAAAGTGACGACCATTCGGTATGCACGGGAACGTCAGGTCCCATTCCTCGGCCTGTGTTTAGGCATGCAATGTGCCGCGATCGAATTTGCGCGGAATGTAGCCGGACTGGGCGGTGCCAACAGCGCCGAGTTTGAGGAGCGATCGCCTCATCCCGTGATTCATCTCATGCC
Organism: Nitrospira sp.; assembly: GCA_029194675.1. NCBI lineage: Bacteria > Pseudomonadati > Nitrospirota > Nitrospiria > Nitrospirales > Nitrospiraceae > Nitrospira > Nitrospira sp. Next base: position 602 of record JARFXP010000010.1, read on the forward strand.
CGATCAGCATGGTGTGATCGACAAGGGGGGGACCATGCGACTCGGATCGTATCTCTGCAAGTTGGGCGAGGGGACGCTTGCGCAGAAGATGTACGGTGTGAGCGAGGTTCGTGAACGCCATCGCCATCGCTATGAATTCAATAACGCGTATCGTGAACGACTGACCGCGAAGGGACTGGTCTTGAGCGGGGTCTCTCCTGACGGGCGATTGGTCGAAATCATTGAGTTGAAGGATCATCCTTGGTTCTTGGGGACTCAATTTCACCCTGAATACAGTTCCCGTCCCCACCGTCCCCATCCGCTTTTTAGTGGGTTCGTAGGAGCTGCCCTGCGCAAGAAACTCGGCCAGTAGGTGAGATGCTGAAACCGACTTCCAACTGCGTTCTCGGCTCGTCAAAATCCTCAACGTACCCCAGAGGGTACGCTTCCGGTGTTGACTTGCCTGCGGCCTTGTTGGAAAGCCGGTTTGAGCACCTCACATGAAACGAATCTGAAAGCTATGACGCATCTCGTCGATATTGGAACGTTCAAAGTCGGACAAGGGCAGCGGCCGTTTTTGATTGCCGGGCCTTGTGTGATCGAGAGCGAACAGGTCGTGATGGACACGGCAGGGCGAGTCGCCGAGCTGACGAAGGGACTGGGGATTCCGTACATCTTCAAGTCGTCATTCGACAAGGCTAACCGCACCTCCATCAAGTCGTTTCGTGGTCCTGGGATCAAAGATGGTCTGGCCATCCTGAGCAAGGTGAAGGACCACTTTGGTCTGCCTGTCTTGACCGATGTGCATACAGAGGAGCAGGCGACGGAAGCGGGGAAAGTCGTGGATGTTCTCCAGATTCCAGCCTTTCTCTGTCGCCAGACGGATCTCCTGATTGCGGCTGCACAAACCGGAAAAGTGGTGAACGTGAAGAAGGGCCAGTTCCTCTCGCCGATAGAGATGGGCAATGCGGTGAAGAAGATCGAAGAGTGCGGAAGTCAGCGGATTCTGCTCACCGAGCGGGGATCGTCCTTCGGCTACAACAATCTTGTCGTGGATATGCGGTCCTTTCCTATTTTGAGAAATTTCGGGTATCCTGTCGTCTTTGATGCGACGCATAGTGTCCAGTTGCCTGGAGGTGGAGGGACCAAATCCAGCGGCCAGCGTGAATTTGTCGAGCCGCTGGCTTGCGCAGCGGCCGGAGCGGGCGTCGACGGATTCTTCATGGAAGTTCACCCGAATCCTGACGAGGCGCTGTCCGATGGACCGAACATGGTGCCATTACATCAATTAAAATCTCTACTTGAACGAGTCATGCGGATATGCGACGCAACAAAGCCAAGAAGCTGAAACCATCCGCGCGACGCAACAAAACGACGAAGGTGAAGGCAACAAGTCCAGTATCGAAGGCCGTGACGAGAGGCAGCAAGACCATGGTGGTGAAACCAACCGGTCGTGAATTGAAAGCCGCAAAAATGGAGGAAAGTCTCTCCGATGGCCGGCGTGTCCTCGAAATCGAAGCGCGAGCCGTTCAATCGCTTGTGGACCGGCTGGATGCCAAGTTTGCGAAGGCCGTGGATCTGCTCGTTCAATGCAAGGGAAAGGTCGCCGTATCGGGGATGGGTAAGTCAGGCCACATCGGACAAAAAATTGCTGCGACGCTCGCGAGCACCGGTACTTCGTCATTCTTCCTGCATCCCGCCGAAGGGGTGCACGGAGATCTGGGCATGTTGGCTCGTCGGGATGCGCTGGTCGCGATTTCCAACAGCGGCGAGACGCAAGAGTTACTTCAATTGCTTCCGTACGTGAAACGTCTGGGGATTCCGGTGATTGCGTTCACGGGGCGGATGACTTCGACCCTGGCGAAAAATGCCGATGTTGCGCTCGATGTGTCGGTACAGGAAGAAGCCTGCCCGATGGGACTGGCCCCGACCGCCAGCACGACCGCCACGTTGGCATTAGGCGATGCGTTGGCCGTCGCCCTCCTACAAAAACGGCAGTTCAAAGAAGAGGATTTTGCGCGATTCCATCCAGGCGGCACCTTGGGGCGGCGGTTGCTGGTCAAGGTGAAAGATCTCATGCATGCCGATTCCGAGATCCCGATGGTCCAAGCCAGCGTCGGAGGCATGGCGGCCATGCTTGAAATGAGCGCAAAAAAGCTCGGCATGACGACTGTGGTCGATCAGGAAGGTGCGTTGGTCGGCGTGATTACCGACGGCGACTTGCGACGCTTCATCCAGCGGGGCACGGATATGGTGAACACGACAGCAAGCGAGTTGGCCTCGCACAATCCCAAAACGATCGGACCACACGAATTGGCGGCAACCGCGGTGGAGATGATGGAGCGATATTCGATCACGACGCTGGTGGTGACGGAAGAGGGTCGGACGATTCGCGGTGTGATTCATTTGCACGATTTATTAAAAAACGGGATTGTCTAGGGGATAGATGCAGCCATGAACCGCGTTCTGGAGGTGTGGCGAGACATTGGGCAGGACTCGCTCAATCTGCCCAATCTCCTCACGCTCGTCCGCATTCTCTTGATTCCTGTCTTCATCATTCTCTTCGTCAATCCAACGCCTGATCAGTCGCTAGCCGCAGCCATCATCTTTACCGTCGCGGCGGTGACGGATATGTTGGACGGCTATATCGCCCGGCGAACCGGCCAGGTGACGAAGCTCGGCAAGCTGCTCGATCCGATCGCGGACAAACTTCTGGTCTTGTCGGCCCTGATTCTCCTCATGAACGTGGATCGGGTCAGCGCGCTGGTGGCGTTGCTGATTATCGCGCGCGAAGTCGCGGTTACCGGCATCCGCGCCATTGCTGCGAGTGAAGGGATGATCATCCCGGCGGAGACGACCGGCAAGTATAAGATGGCGCTCCAAGTTGTGGCCATCATCCTGCTGATCTTAGAAGGGACAGGGCTTGCCCAACTCGGCAATTTGCACTTAGCCGGCACCGTCACGTTGTATCTCTCGTTGCTGCTGGGCTACATCTCCGGCAGTCAGTATGTATGGACCTTCTGGAAGCAGGTCGTCGCGAAGGGACTCTGACGGCAGGTCAGCAACCACGCCAGGTCTCCGGGACCACTGTGCACTTTCGTTGGTCTTGAAGAGAATGGAATCTCGCTAGTCTAGCCGCGACGTGGTGGGCAACGTGCGACTTTTCAGATCTGCCTGCGCGTTGGTCCTTCTCCACTTCACCCTCACAGCCTGCAGCGAAAACGCGCAACCGCCTCAACTCGGCACGTTTGTTTACGGGAAGGCGACCGGGCATTGTCCGTCCGGTGCCCGTCCTGGGCCTGCCGGTGCAACCGATGGGAAAGTCTCCCCCTATGGCATTAAATATATGGTCCGCACGCCCTCAAACTACGATGCCGCGGTTACTCATCCTCTCTTGATGGTCTACGCTCCGGCCGGACAAAGCCGCTGGGCGTCGGAAGGCCTCACCGGCCTCACGACCGCAGCCACAGGCGCCGGGTTTATAGTGGTCTATGCCGATCATCTGCAATTGAACATTCCTGCCATTGAGTGGCTTGGGGCCATTCCTGGCCAAATCGCAACGGAGTGGTGCATCGACCAGAAGCGAGTGTTTATTACTGGTCACTCCGATGGTGGCACCGCTACGTTGGCGCTGGCTGTGCTCGAACAGACGAGGACGATCCCAGCATCGGTCGCACCGAGCGCGGCGGGATGGACGGGGAAGGATCTCGAAGAGTTTCAATGTCGCGAGCCCATTCCGGTCATGATCATGCACAGCAAGAACGATAGTTTATTTCCGGGTTGGGGAGCCCAAACATCAGCCTGGTGGGCGAGATGCAATCGTTGCGATGTCACGAAGACAAAACCAGTGAAGGGCGGATGTCGTGCCTATCAAGGATGTGCGCCGAATGGTGCAACGCTCTACTGCGAAGGAGCCGGTAGTCATCGCGAATGGCCCAACCTGAATCGAGTCATGCTGGAGTTTTTTGCGCATCCGGATAAGTTTCAGTGACGTCTGAGCATCAAGTAAGGCGTGGCTGAAGAACGTTGAGGAACGCTAGTGTTGCCTCCCTTCCATTCCTGTGATAATCCGTTCGCCCTGAGCATGTCGAAGGGCGTCCGTCCGACTTCAGGCAGTTCCGTTCATGGTTCGACAAGCTCACCACGAACGTAGTTCTTGGACTCTATCCTAAGATGGAACAACAAGTACTCATTATTGGACTCGCCGTCTGCGGCTATTTCTTAGGTGCCATCCCGTTTGGGGTCGTCATCTCAAAGGCGATGGGATTGCCTGATCCCCGCACGGTCGGAAGCAAGAACGTCGGCTTTACAAATGTCCTGCGTGTGTCGGGCAAGAAGGCCGGCATCCTGACCTTGATCGGGGATATGGGTAAAGGGTGGATAATGGGCTTCGCGGCCACACAGCTGTTGCAAGATGAATGGGCTATTTTGTTCGTCGCACTCGCTCCGTTTCTAGGCCATCTCTTTTCGCCGTTTCTTGGATTCAAGGGTGGTAAAGGTGTCGCGACGGCGCTTGGCTCAGTTCTCGGTGTTGCACCGCTAATTGGCTTGTTGCTGCTCCTGGCGTGGATTGGTGCGGTGGCCATCTGGCGCTATTCTTCCGGCGGCGCACTGACAGCTTTTGGACTCTTTCCCCTGATCGCCTTGCTGCTTCGCCCGACGACAGCATTCATCCTCTTCTCACTCGCCGTGAGCGGGCTGATTTTCATCAAACACAAGGGGAATATCGAACGGTTGCGGAAGGGGACGGAAAGTAAGATGGGAGAGCGGAAGAATTAGGGGATCAGCCAGGCCGTCCTTCTTGCTCGCCGAACGCGCGCCCTCAGAAGGGCCTTCGATGCGCGCAGGAAACGCCCTCTTCTGACTCTTCTTCACTTTATCGTGAGATGGATCTTGGTGGAAGGGTGAAGGCTAGTGCTCAGCAATCACAGCAGGTGTTATTCAGAAGTGAGAGAGAGTTGGCGTCCAATTAAGCGGGAGACCATGGCGTAGGCTCTCTGCTTGATAAGAGGGTTAGATATCGCTAGGCGAGTTTGGCCTGAAGAAAGCGGGCGAGCTTGATGGCGCCGTCGATTCCTTGTTCCACCAGTGCCCCCTCCACCTCCTTCTGTGTGATCTTTCCGTGAACCAGATCGTTTCGGATGCCTCGTAAACGATCGACAGCATCGATGGCAGACTCAACGCGGCACAGGTCGGTCTTGCCAAGAGAAAGCGGAAGCACGATGTTCAGTAGGTTGTTGAACGTTAGTTCGTCACGAAGGCGCTTGAGCTTATTGTTGCTGAAGCCGCTTTCCTTGAGGGCCTTAAGGCCATAAGCGCGAAGTAGTGTTTCGGAAATGATTGATGCTTCTATAGCCGCAGTACTTAGCTTCCGCCAACCGGCCTTGCTTCGAATTCTATAGAGCTCAAGCAGCTCGCCTTCCGGAAAGTTTCCATTCTCAGCAGCGCGCTGCATGTCTCGCCAGCGTACTGGAGTGATTAGCTGCGCTGCGGTGTACAGCGGGTTTAGCCCGCGTGGTTTGCGAAGTTTCGGTTGAAATGGCGTGAACGTCTTTCCATCAAGGCTCCACTCGACTTGATCGCGAGACAAGACGCCATTGGAGAAGAAGTTGGTTATTGACTCCGGATCCATACCCATCAGATATCGAACCTTCCCAGCTGAGTACAGGAGGGCCTCGAACCTAGTGTGGGCTTCGACATAGACGTCGTAGATCTCTTCGGCTGCTAATGTATTGGCCGCGCCCTTGCGCGCGAGACTCTGGACGAGATCTGTAGGCGCTGGTGCGTAGTGAAGTTCGATACGCCCATTTGGCAACATGATCACGTCTCGTTTCCAGAGGTACTGCTCTTCCTCCAAATAGATGACAGCCCTCGCTCGCGCCAACTGCAAGGAGAGCGGTGTATCGTGATCCTGCTTCCGCCACCTGGATGCGCCAAAACTATGAAAGCGTATATGCTTTCGGACGATGAGTTGAGACATGGAGTGGTTGCGATGCCTAACTACTAAGCACACTGACCGGCATAGTACACCAACGAACCAAAAACTGGCGCGTGATTGTTACGGGTGCACGATCACTTGTCAACGCTCTCCGTAGTACTGTCGACGATGCCGACTTGTGCGGAATAGCCGAGTTGCAAGAGGAGTTGCTCGCAGTCCTCCCAGGTCAGTCCGAAGGCACGTACGTCGGCGACGCCGATGCGGGCTATTGCATCACGAATGACTGCGAAATGAGCGGGGTCGAACTCGCCTTCCATCAGCGCGGATTCAGCACCGCAGCAAATGTGCTGCGCAACGGTCGCGCCATGGGCATGGCTGGCTTGAGGGCATGCACAGAACAAGATGTGTCCCCATTGCTTTTACGGGGATTCTCCCGTTCAGCGTTTGACGTGCCTCCGCTAAGCAGTGGTGTGCTTTCGCGCCGCTCGGCTTGAGCGGGTAGATAGACGTGCCACCTTCAAGAGAGAGCGCAAGGCCTCGTTCACTGCTGTCGAATTTCGGAAAGCCTTGGCAACATCGGGTTCGAGCACGACGACGTTCGCTCCGTCCTCTAGCAGGCGGCGATAATATTTCCCCCGAACCGCCTTCGAATAGTCGAAGGTGTATTCGGGGCGGAGATCGCCGCTGGAGACTTCGCCCTTACGTTTCATGTCGCTTCCTCTCGTGTCGCGTCGCAGGTCGTGCGCTGATGATACGTATGGCCTTGCCGCGCTCAGTGTGTGAAACGGCTAATAGCCTTCCGTGTATGGAGTAGCCAACCGTGATGAACCTCCGCTCACCGACGGAGTGATCAGGATCATCGAAGGTGGCGGATAGGGGATCATAAAACACCGTTACCGCTTCGTCAAAGGACACTCCATGTTTCCGAATGTTCCGCTTGGCCTTTTCACGATCCCACTCAAATTGCATTCAGCGGTTCCAGATCCGGGGTCACTACTTGGCGTCTACCATGAGAACATATCAACCGATATAGTAACCAACATGGGCAGAAGACTATGGGAATTCTTGCGCATGTCCCATCACTTGTCAACGCTCTCCATACTGTGAGTCGGGGGACTAGGCCGAACGGCATCGTTTCCCTATAGCTGCGGCGTGAACCAACGGAAATCACCGGGCGACGAGGCTGACTTGTGCGGAATAGCCGAGCTGCGTGAGGAGATGCTCGCCCGCCTCAGCAAGGGGCCGCGGTTGCCCGTCTCTCCGCACTAGTCAGCTGCGGAGGATGGAGCCATGGAGGAATGCGCGGCTGGTGTCCTCCGAAGTCTTGGTATAGTGCGGACACGCTTCGGCGAGGTGTCGCTGAAGAACCACCCGGGAGCACGACTGTCTGCCGTGGGGCTCCACAATCTTCCCAGGTGAGGCCAAATGCGCGCACGTCGGCGACGCCGATCCTCGCTATGACGTCGCGAATGGTTGGAAGATGAGCTGGGTCGAATTCGCCATCCATGAAAGCCGATTCTGCCCAGGCTACCAGGCTCTCTAGCGACAATTCATGATGTAAGTGTGCGGCAAGCTTTTCAGCAACCGTCTCGCGGGAGATGAGTTTGATGGTCATCATGTCTTCTGATGACTAAGCCTACCGAATATTTGTGATGAATCTCAACCAATCCCAATCCGAAAACATTTCGTAGTTAGAAGAAAAAGTACAGTATGTGGCGTGGTGGACGGGGCGCCCCACCGCGTGCAACGGAAGGGTCCCACTGGGGGATGGGTGGAGTGAGCACGGTGGGGCTGTCCGCCGCGCCGAGATTCGCAAGATACATCATTGCGGTAGAGGTTATTCAGACTAAATCTCGGGCCATCCAATGAGCTTCGTTGAATTGACTCTCCTCCACCCCCTTCATATAATGCGACTCGTTTGCGGTTTGCCTTATCCGGCGTACACTTATGCGATCGCCTTTCAGGGGAAACGCAGCGGAGAAGCTGGCGAAAGTTCGAGCCGGACTTCGCCATGCGTTTGCTGTTCGTCCTGAGACTCAGCCTCTCGCCAGTGAAGACGTTCAATTTCTGGAACGGATTGCCGAGACGATCGTCAAGCGTGGCATGGCAGCTCCAGCGACGATGTTTTTGGAATCCATGGGGCCCATGAACTTTCTCGGAAGTCAGGCGCTGCATTTCATCACACCGATCATCGATTGTGTGTTTAATGCCAAAGAAGTTGAACAGGTTGCTCGATTGCTTGAACGCCGTGACACGGTGACTCGCCTTATTTCCATGATTGAAGCCAAGTCTGCTCCAAAGGGAGCAACGGCTCAATGACGGCTTCCGCTTTCACCGCTCCCAAGATCGACCGTCCTCTCAACGTCATTGTTGCCACCGATTGCGGCAGTACCACGACTAAAGCCATTCTCATCGAGAAAGTCGGTGAGGAGTATCGGCAGACTTATCGCGGAGAAGCGCCGACGACGGTTGAAGCCCCGTTCGAAGATGTGACGCGCGGCGTGCTCAATGCCATCGCTGAAATCGAGGAGCTCTCGGGTCGGAAGATCTTAGACAGCGACAAAATCATCACGCCCTGCCGGGATGATAAGACGGGTGTGGATATTTACATCTCCACCAGCAGCGCCGGTGGTGGTTTGCAGATGATGGTGACCGGGGTCGTGCAGAACATGACAGGTGAAAGCGCGCAGCGAGCGGCGCTGGGCGCAGGAGCCATCGTGATCGATGTGTTGGCCGCAAACGATGGGCGATTGCCACACGAAAAGATCGAACGGATCCGCTCCATGAGACCCGATATGATTCTGATGTCGGGTGGGACCGATGGAGGCGCCGTGACCCACGTGGTGGAGATGGCGGAATATGTGGCGGCGGCGGAACCTCGGCCACGGTTTGGCGCGACCTACAAGTTGCCGCTCATCTATGCGGGCAACAAGGAAGCCCAGCCGCAAGTGAAAAAGATTCTGGAAGACAAATCGGCGCTGGTCGTGACGGAAAATATTCGGCCGGTCCTGGAACGAGAGAACTTGGCTCCGGCGCGAAACAAGATTCATGACCTGTTTCTCGAACATGTCATGCAGCAGGCGCCCGGTTATAAGAGGCTCATCGACATGGCGGGAGCGCCGATTATGCCGACTCCCGCAGCAGTCGGTCTGATCATGGAGACGATCGCCAAGCGGGAACATTTGAACCTGATCGGCGTCGATATCGGGGGAGCGACGACGGACGTCTTTTCTGTTTTCGATGGCGTCTTCAACCGCACAGTCAGCGCCAATCTCGGCATGTCATACAGTGTGTCGAATGTCCTTGCCGAAGCGGGACTGGCCAATATCATGCGCTGGGTCCCCTTTACTATCGACGAGCAGACGCTGCGGAACCGTATCAAGAACAAGATGATCCGTCCGACGACCATTCCACAGACACTCGATGAACTGCAAATCGAGCAGGCCATCGCGCGTGAAGCCTTGCGGCTGGCTTTGATTCACCACAAGTCGCTGGCCACAGGGTTGAAGGGTGTCCAGCAGGAGCGGACGATTTCGGATGTCTTCGAACAGCAGACTTCCGGCAAGACGTTGATCGATATGTTAAAGCTGGACCTGATCGTCGGAAGCGGCGGGATTCTCTCGCATGCGCCTCGTCGCATCCAGTCGATGCTGATGATGGTCGATGCCTATGAACCGATGGGCTGCACGAGATTGTCGGTCGACAGCATTTTCATGATGCCGCATCTCGGGGTACTGTCCACGATCAATGAGAAGGCGGCAACGGATGTGTTCGTCCGGGATTGCATGATCTATCTCGGAACCTGTGTGGCACCGATCGGACAGGGCAAAGACGGGGAACTGTGTGCCGACTATGAAATTTTCTGGCCCGATGGGAAGACCACCAAAGAGCAATTGAAGTTTGGGGAGTTGAGGTCGTTTCCATTGAACTCTGGCGAACAGGCGACGATCAAGGTCCAGCCTTCCAGGAGAGTCAACATAGGGGCTGGGGCGGGTATGGCCCTTACCAAGGAAGTCCACGGGGGTGTTGTCGGACTCTTGCTGGATGGCCGCGGGCGACCACTACAACTTCCGGCTGACCAACAAGACCGTGTCGTGGCCCTCACGAAATGGTTTGACGCAGTCGAGTTGTACCAGACTGCTAAGTAGTGAGGACTGAGGTGCCAAGAGAAGACGCATTCACTCAGTCCACAGTCCTCGTTGCTCAGTCCTGCTGAACAAGATGGCTCATTCATACACACCTGGTCTCACGGTCACCGATCATACGGTCGTTCATCGGCGGCGCATGTTGCCTCTGCCCGGAAAAATATTAGTCCATGTCGGTGACAGAGTCCGTTCCGAACAGGTGGTGGCCCGAGCGGAGTTGCCGGGAAAAGTCTTTCCAGTCAATCTCGCCAATCAACTCAGCGTGGCCCCTGGCGAAATCAGAGAGTATCTGACCAAGAAGGAAGGCGATGTTGTCGAAAAGGACGAGATCCTCGCCGAGAACAAGCCGCTGATCAAATGGTTTAAGACGGAGATTCATTCGCCGGTTGCGGGAACAATCGAATCGGTGTCAACCGTGACCGGGCAAGTCCTCCTGCGCGAACCTCCACGGGTGCTTCAGCTGCTTGCCTATGTGGACGGAACGATCATCGAAACGATTCCGCAGCAGGGTGTCGTCGTCGAGACAACTTGTAGCCTCGTCCAAGGGATCTTCGGCATCGGAGGGGAAACTTCCGGTGAAATTGTGATGGCAGTGCAGGCTACGGACGAACCACTCACTCCGAGTCATTTCAATCCGACCATGAAGGGCAAAGTCGTGGTCGGAGGATCGTTCCTTTCAGCTGAGGCCATGAAGCAGGCCAAGACAGTCGGTGTGGCCGGCTTGGTTGTCGGCGGGATTCACGATGAAGATCTGCGCGCCTTGTTGGGGTATGACCTTGGCGTTGCCATCACCGGGACGGAACAGGTGGGATTTACGTTGATCCTGACCGAGGGCTTCGGGACGATTCCAATGGCGGCCAAGACATTCAAGTTGCTCTCCACTCATGCTGGCCAGAAAGCCTCGATTTCCGGCGCCACACAGATCAGAGCCGGAGTGATCCGTCCAGAAATTATCATTCCACGGGGAGAGACAGCCGTCGGAATGACCACTCAGTCGCAACGAGAAGGAATCAGCCTCGGCGATCCGGTCCGGATCATCCGTGATCCTTTGTTCGGGCGTATCGGCGAAGTGTCGGCGCTTCCGTCCGAGCTCACCAGGATTTCCACAGAAAGCGAAGTGCGTGTGTTGGAAGTGAGGTTTTCTGATGGACAGAAAGTGGTTGTCCCACGGACGAACATCGAGGTGATCGAAGGGGCATGAGGTCCGTTACCCAACCCTCAACTGTTATGCAAAAAGCCTATGCGGTGCTCTGGACGCTGGTCTGTTTCGTTTTCGTGAGTTCTCCGGTATTCGCACAGTCAGCGTTGACGACGCCTCAAGATATACAGGTCTTCGACACGCCAAGCGATGGAGGAGGGAGCCTCACGGTACAGTGGGCTCCCGCGCCATGGGATAGCCCTGATGTCCGTTATCAGGTCTTGGTCGGCGATGCCTCCGCGACTGATCCTGCGATATTCACGGTTGTCGCGGAATTCCCGGCGAACACCAAGTATGTCAAAGGCACAAAAACGGCGTGGTGGACAAGGAATGTAGATAAGACGTGGCATCAGACGATCATCAGAAGTGCCAAGGGCGTCGAGGTCAAGGATGGCACGTCCTATGCGGTTGCGGTGGCAACGGTTCAAGACGATCGGCGGATGTTCAGCCCGGTCTTGGTGGCCACTCCTTCGCCTGACTGGTTCAACTGGAACCAGCTCAATAATCTGATCATCGCCATCTCATTCGGAGGGCTGGTCTTCTACACGATCAGTCACGCGAAACGAAACGAGATCTTTCTGCGTCGCATTCCGGGGCTTGATGCAGTGGATGAAGCGATCGGACGAGCGACGGAGCTTGGCAAGCCGATCCTCTATCTGACCGGCGCGCACGACCTGCATGATCCTTCGACGATCGCCGCTGCGGTCATCTTGGGGAAGGTCGCGAAACGGGCTGCGCTGTACGAAACGGAACTGATGGTGCCTCACCGGGAGCCGATTACGATGGCGGTCTGTCAGGAGATTACCAAGCAGGCCTATTTGGAAGCGGGAAAGCCCGATCTCTTCAAGGAAGACGCCAACTTTTTTATCACGGCCGATCAGTTCAGCTACACAGCGGCGGTGGACGGCATCATGCTGCGGAAGAAGCCGGCCGCCAATTTCTTCATGGGGGCGTATTTTGCGGAGGCCTTGCTCCTGACAGAAACCGGCGCCAGTACCGGCGCGATTCAGATTGCAGGCACCGACTCGGATCACCAGTTGCCGTTTTTCGTGACGACGTGCGATTACACGTTGATCGGTGAAGAGCTCTACGCTGCCAGTGCGTACCTTTCCAAAGAGCCGGTCCAGATCGGAACACTCCGTGGTCAAGACATTGGGAAGGCCGTGATCTTGAGCGTGCTGGCCGTTGGGACGGTCTTGGCGACGGTCGGAGTCGTCACCGGTGCCCAATGGCCGCAGATCTTTCTCGACCTCTTTCGGGATCTCAAATGATCTTCCTGCGCCGGCAACTTCCACTTTTGATCACGTTGATTTCCGGTTTGCTGTTCGCTGGCCAGTACTATGTGCCGCATCCGGCCTCGGAACAGATGCTCACCTCTGCCACGAAGTGGCTGCAGATCATCGGGGGGTTCGCATTGATCTTGGGTGTAACCAGTCTGTTTCATCAACATGCGGTCAAGATCAAACGGCAAGAAGCGGGATGGGGCTATAGCCTTGTCTTGTATGTCGGGATGCTAGGAACGATTGCCGTCGGACTGTGGGCCAACGGAAAAGAGAGCGTCGATGGGGCCATGACGGCATTCGGCTGGGTGTACAACTTCATGATGGTGCCGCTGCAAGGCACGATGTTCGCCATCCTGGCATTCTTCATCGCATCGGCTGCCTACCGTTCGTTCAGGGCCAGAAGTCGTGAAGCGGCGGTGCTCTTGGTGGCAGCCGTGATTGTGATGATGGGACGGGTACCGCTGGGCGAGTATCTGATTCCCATGAGCGGCGATGTGTCTTCCTGGATCTTGAATGTGCTCAACGCCTCTGTGCGCCGGGCTATTCTGATCGGAGTCAGTCTCGGTGCCGTGGCCTTGTCGTTCAAGATTATTTTCGGCGTAGAACGGTCATATCTTGGTGGCGGTAAGGAGTGAGAACGTTCGCATGACTCTTTCTGAGCGGATGCTCCAGATCGATCGGCGGATCATCTTTCTGGTGATTGGGCTCTGCACACTCTTGCCGTTGCTCTATCCGGTCGGTTTGCCGATCAAGATTACCTCGGAAGTGCGCGGCGTGTACGACCATATCGAGTCGCTGCCGGAACACTCGGTCTTTCTCCTTTCAATTGATTTTGATCCGGCATCCAAACCCGAACTGTACCCCCAAGCTATAGCCATACTGCGCCATGCTTTCAGTAAAAAGCTTCGAGTGATCACCATGACACTATGGGTGTCCGGTACCGGGATGGCTGATCAGTTGGTCACACAAGTCGCCAGAGAAATGGAGAAAGAATACGGAAAAGACTATGCCTTTCTCGGATGGAGTCCGGGAGGGCAGGCGGTGATCATCAATATGGGGCAGGACCTCTATTCGGCCTTTCCCAGCGACTATGGCGGCAAGCCCACGAAGGACTTGCCGATTTTGGACGGCGTGCGAAATTTGAAGGATGTGACTTACATGGTCAGCCTGGGAGCAGGGAAGCCCGGAGTCGAAGAGTGGTACGTCTTCGGCAAAGACAAATACAAGTTTGAAATGGGCGGCGGATGCACGGGAGTCATGGCTCCGGGACTGTATCCGTTGCTACGGAGTGGGCAGATCAACGGTCTCATCGGCGGTCTCCGTGGCGCAGCGGAATACGAAAGCCTCATCGGCCAGAAGGGTAAGGCTGTGGCCGGAATGGATGCGCAGTCCGCCACGCATATGGCCATCATTGTCCTGGTGATCATGTGCAACGCATTCTACTTTTCGCTGCGGCAGCAGAGAGGGTGAAGCATCAGTGATAACCATGCCGTTTGAGTTGATCGTGGGGGCTTGGGTTGCAACCGGCTTGACCCTCCTCATCTTCACGTTCCTGTACAAAGACAACCCGCTTTTCAAACTGGCGGAACACCTCTACGTCGGAGTCTCCGTCGGGTACATAATCGTCAAGACATACGATACCGTGATTGTCCACTTGGTCGTCAAGCCGATCGTGGAAAATGGTGAAGTCGCTCTTCTGATTCCGGTCGCCATCGGGATGCTCATGTTGACTCGATATGTGCCGAAAGCCGCCTGGATGTCCCGGTACGCGTTTGCCCTGATCGTCGGGATGGGGGCAGGGCTGGCGATTCCGAGGACGATTTCCTCGTTTATTCTGAAACAAATCGAGGATACGGTGAGGCCGTTGCTGTCGCTTACAGGGCCGGATGGCATTACGTTCTCGATGGATGTGCTCAATCCTTCCAGCAACCTCAACGCGATCATCATCCTGCTCGGGGTCAGCTCAGTCCTGTTCTACTTCTTCTTTTCGATCGAGCATAGCGGGGTGGGAAAGGCGGTTGCGCGAACCGGCATCATCTTCCTGATGATTTCTTTCGGCGCGGCTTTCGGGTACACGGTTATGGCTCGCATGTCGCTCTTGATCGGCCGATTGACCGATTTGATCGAATTCTCCGATGCCTCGTATGGTCGGCCTACCATCTGGTTAGTGATTCTCATTGCTGGAGCGCTCTTCGTGCTCGCTCGACGAAGACCAGATCATCCTCCTGATAGGCAATAGATCGGTCATGACGTTGGTTGCAGCGGCGTCGGTCCGTCCCCTACAATGTCTCCGCTATGACATCCGGTGCCGTAAAATCTCCCGCCCAATATCCAGTCCTGCGGAACTTGCAATTTTCCCCCATTAAGCAGGGGGACGATCAGCTGATCGTGCTGTGGGACCCCAGCGGCCTGAGCAGAGAGAAACTGGTTTTGCCGTTGAACTTTTTTTTCATCGTGCAACATTTCGATGGTGAACATTCCCTACAAGAGATCGGTGCGTTGTACCTGAAACGGTTCGGCGAGTTTCTGATGCCGAGTCACGTGGAACAACTGGTGGCGGATCTGGAACAAAAGCTGTTCTTGGAAGGGCCAAGAACCGAGTCGGCACGGCAACAGGCCTGTCTCGTCTATCGGCAACAGACAGCCCGACAGGCAGCTTTTGCCGGGCGTAGCTACGAGGCGGATAGCGCCAAACTGCGGAAGCAGATTGACGGCTTCTTCACATCAAGCGACGGGCCGGATTTCAAACCGTCGGAGCATCAGGGTAAGTTGATCAAAGGCCTGGTTGTGCCGACCTACGATCTCAAGCAAGCCGGGCCGGTCTATGCGTGGGGATACAAGGAGTTACAGGAGGCTCAACAACCTGATGTCTATGTTCTTATTGGGACCGCCCATGCGGGCCTTGAAAACCTCTTTGCCGTGACCGACAAGGATTTTGAGACCGCGCTCGGTGTGGTGTCGGTGGACCAGCCGATCGTGAATCGCCTCAAGGCGGTTGCGCCGGAGTGCTTTGAGGAGGATATCGCTCATCAGTCAGAGCATGCGATCGAATTTCAACTGCCGTTTCTTCAGACCATCATCGGCAAGCCTTTCACGATTATTCCGGTTTTGTCGTCGTTTTCCGCGTTGAGCCTGAGGGATCCAACTGTTCGGAACTCGGTGGATCGATTCCTCAGTGCCCTACGAGACACAATTGGTGTCTCCGGAAGGACCGTGTGCGTCATTGCTGCAGGGGAGTTGGCTCACCTCGGTCTCCGCTACGGCGATAGCGCTCCACCGACCGATTTTTCCTTCCACCGCTCGATGCAGCATGACTTAGAAATGTTGAAACAGGTCGAGGAACTTAAGCCGGATGGATTCGCGGGATACATTCAGAAGGAAAACGATCAACGCCGTATCTCCGGCTTCTCTCCTATTTATAGCTTGCTCCGATTAATCCAAGCCGAAAACGGCCAAGTCCTCCGCTACGATCGCGGCATCACCGATCAATACAACTCCACCGTCACCTACGCCAGCATGGCGTTCTTCTAATTCCAGATTTATCTCCTTCGTATGATCATCCCGGATTCCGCAGTAGAGTGGTTTTGATGTAGAGTAGGCGGCCAAATTCTCCTGTCCACAGAGGAGGTTGGCATGCGCGTCCGTCCAGCTCCCGCATCACCGCTCTATCCGAAGATTCGCTTTGCCTTCACGGACCATCCGATCACCGTCTGGGCCGGTGCGATTCTACTGCGGCTGTATTTCGAATTGATCGGGCTGCGCGCGGCACTTGCTCCGCTGCTGATCCCCTTTGCGAAGACCTCCAACAATCAGATTCCGACCGTGGACGTGCTGCTGGCCTGGTGGTATGGGCTGGCACTGGGCGCTGAACGTTTTGCGCACATGACCCGCTATCGGCGGGATCCACTGTTGCCACGGCTGCTGGGCCTGCCGCGGTTTCCCTCGCCCGATACGCTGCGGCGGTTCTTCTGTGGGTTTACGTACCGGCGGACCACCGAGGTATCGGAGGCCCTGATGCGGTTCTCCTTGAAGGCCATGCGACCGATTCTGCTGGGCCACACGCTGGATTTGGATTCGACCGTGTTCTGTCGGTATGGCGAGCAAGGTGGGAGTCTCAAGGGGCATAACCCGATCAAGCGTGGCCGCCCCTCCCATCATCCGTTGGTGGCGTGGTTGAGCGAGCGTCGGCGGCTCTTGTGGGCCACCTTGCGGGCGGGCCATGCAGGGACGGCCAACGGCGCACGGGAGTTTCTGGCGCAAGCGCTGACGCTATTGCCCGCCGGGCACCAGATTGGCCTGGTGCGTGCCGATGCCGGCTTTTTTGTCACGGCCTTCTTGCACTGCTTGGAAACCCGGGACTTGCCGTACATCATCGTGGCGCGGCTCACCCCGCTGGTGCGCAAAGTGGTGATTCACCGGATTCCGGAAGCCGACTGGCGGCCCGTCGCGCGGGGCATCGCGGTCGCCGACATGATGGCCACGTTGCTAGCCTGGCACGGACAGCCACGGCGGTTCGTGTGTCTGCGCCAGACGCTGACGGATCGCCCCGATGCGAGTGGGCGGCGGCTGATCGAGTGTCCGGGCTATACGTACCGCGTCTTCGTCACCAGTGTCCCCTTCGCCGCAGAACTGGTCACCCGAATGTACGCGGGCCGAGCCGACAGTGAGAACCGGATCAAGGAACTGAAGGAGGACTTGAGTCTCGACACGTTCTGTCTCCAGTCGTTCGAGGCCACCGATGCGGCCTTCCGCACGGGCTGCGTCCTCTACAATCTGCTCATGGGCTTTCGCGAGACGGTTCTGCCCTCGGGCTGGTTTGAGCGGCGGCTGCGAGCCGTGCGAGATCTGGTCTTCCTGGTCGGGGCGGATCTGATCCCCGACGCCCGACGGCTGCGGGTCCGGTTCGCGGTGCCCCCTGAGGAACGGTCCGAGTTGCTCCAGCGCCTGCGCACGCTTTCCGAGGGGCTGCCCATTGCGGCGCAGTTGGACTGGGACTTGAGTGCAGCCAAGAACGAGGATCACGCCCTCGCTCGCGCCCCCAATCCCTCCATGCCTACGATCCAACCATCACACCAGATGTCTGGGGCCTCCCCCTAATCGGATCTCTACTGCGGAATCCGGGATCATAGCAAGCGTTTGGCCTAAGCATTCACTCCGCCGCAGACCTCGCACGGCGTTCCTCGCAAAACCTTGGTCGCGCCTCCAACTACCTGGCTCGGTCCCATACCCAGAAGACCTCCAGCCTACCTCCTGGTTAGGAAACACCCTAATTACCTGACCCAGAGTTAGTGCCAAGTTCCGACGTTATAGATAGGGAATCCAGGTTCTCGGTGAACGATTCATGCCGTCCAGTGCGGCGACCTTGTAACATTCCGCCAACGTCGGGTAGTTGAAGACCGTATCGATAAAGTAATCGATCTTGCCATGAAAGGCCATGACGGCTTGACCGATATGGATCAGTTCCGTGGCGCCTTCGCCGATGGCATGAACACCGAGCAGATGTCTGGTGTGTCGGTGAAACAACAGTTTGAGCATGCCGGTTTCATCGCCGATAAGTTGTCCACGGGCGATTTCTTCGTAGCGAGCGATGCCGACTCCATAGGGCACCTCTGCCTCTCTGAGTTCTTCCTCGTTTCGACCCACCATGGAGATCTCTGGAATGGCATAGATGCCGTAGGGGAGGAGCGAGATGTCGGTACGATCCGGGTGGCCAAAGGCGTGACAGGCGGCATGGCGGCCCTGTTGCATTGACGTCGATGCCAAGGCGGGAAAACCGACGACGTCGCCGACCGCATAGATGTGGGGAATCGCCGTTTGGAAGTGTTCGTTGACAGTCAAGCGTCCCCGCTCGTCAGGTTTGAGTGCGACGGCGTGGAGATTCAGCGATTGTGTCGCCCCGACGCGCCCGATCGCATACATGAGTGTCGATGTGTGGACCGGACGGTTGTTCCGCAAAGTTACTCGGACGGACTTGTTCCATTCTTGCTTGATCGCGAGGACTTCTTCATCGTGATACAGCGTCACTCCCAAGTCTTTCATTCGTTGTTGGAGCGTTTCGATGATCTCATGGTCCACAAACTCCAACAGACGCGGCCGTTTATCGATCAGGGTGACGGGGATGCCCAAGGCGGCGAGCATCGAGGCATACTCCGTTCCGATCACACCGCCTCCGACGATCACGATGGAGGCGGGAATGCGCTTGAGGGTCAGGAGTCCGTCCGTGTCGATGATGGTGTGGTCGTCGAACGGAATGTGTGACGGCCGAGCCGGCTCCGTCCCCACGGCGATGACGATGAAGTCCGCCGTCAGCTCAAGCGCGCCACGATCTCTTTGAATGCGCAGGCGATGCGGATCGAGGAAACTGGCCGAACCGAAAAACATATCGACCTGATTCCGGGCCATCTGATTCTGCACGGTCTGGATCTCGTGCTTGATGACGTGGTTCGAGCGGAAGGCAAGGTCTTCGATCGAGATTTTCTTTTTTAAGCGGTACTCTTCCCCATAGAGGCTGCGTTGACGAAATCCGGAGAGATAGAGCACCGCTTCGCGGAGGGATTTGCTTGGAATGGTCCCGGTATTGATGCAAACTCCGCCGACGACCGTCTTCCGCTCGATGATCCCGACCTTCTTGTTCAGCTTGGCCGCCTGAATAGCAGCCTTTTGGCCGGCGGGTCCGGTGCCGATGACAAGTAAATCGTAATGAGCCATTGGTATGGGAGAGGTTCAGGCCGAGGCTCAGGTTGAGGCTGGATCATCCGCGCGCTCAACCCTCATCCTCAACCTTAGCTTTAAGCTGAGCATCCCACAAACTCAGCTCTCCGTCACCAATCGACGAGCAAATTGTAAAGCTTCTTCCATATCCGGGAGTTGCGTGAGTTCCGGGGTGACTTGAAGATAGCGAATGGTGTTCGTCTTATCGACCACCATGACCGCTCTCGTCAAAATGTGTGGGCCTTCCAGGAAGAGGCCATGGGTTTTTCCGAACTCGGCTCCTCGGTAGTCTGACAGGAAAGTGACATTGGCAATTTTGGCTTCTTGAGCAAACCGTTTCTGAGCGAAGGGCGTATCGACGCTCACGGTGATGAGTTCCACCATCCTATCGAGACCCTTATTCCGCTCGCTCAGAATATGCGTTTGTTGTTCGCACACAGGGGTGTCCAATGAGGGGACCACACTGATGACGCGGACTTTTCCCGCGCCTTTGGTCTGCGCGATGTTCACGAGAGATAAGTCGTTCTGCGCCACTTTCACGTCGCGCAGTACGTCGCCGACCTTCACTCCGTTGCCGGAAAGCGCCAGCGGGCTCCCTTTATATAAGACGCTGTTGCCTTCGCCTGCGACAGCGCTTCCATCCGCCACCGGCATCTTCTTGTAGGAAAAGCCGGCGCCGGTTGATCCTCCCATCGCCTGACATCCGGCGAGGCCAAGCGCAAGGCACAGGGTGCCGATGAAACCAGCATTGTCTATCCGCATCATACGCTCCTTTCTGAGGATCATGCGTGGGGATTCCTCCCACGCGATCTATTCAGGGTAATAGTTGAATATACGCGATCAACGATCGGTTCACCAGGTCCGGGCGTTCCCATTGCGGCATATGGCCGGCATCGGGAATTCTGACGAACTGGGATCCACGAATCCGATGGTGAAGTTCTTCACCCACGGCGAGAGGGAACACCCGGTCGTCTTCACCCCAGATAATCATGGTTGGGTGGGTGATGGAGCTGAGGCGTGGGGCAAAATCGGCTTCCCAGGAGGGGAGGGCGTTTCTCACGGCCATAATAGGTTTGATGGTGCCGGGGCGCCGGCGATTACGATTGGACCGTTCGATCACGGCCGGCGTCAGGAGGTTGTGGTCGTGGACGATTTCCTTCAAGACGGACTCGGTGACCAGCCCACCGAACAGCCAATTACCGAAGGAGACGAGCCAGGAAGGGGCTCGAGATTCCAGGGCTTGCTTGAATGAACGACTGGTGAGCTTGGCCAGGACATGAGAGGGTAACCCGTCGATGAGCACGAGTTTGTCGACACGGGTCGGATGGATCAATGTCATCCCAATCGCCAACCCAGCGCCCATGGAATTACCGATGAATGTGGCGTGAGGGATCTGCAAGGCGTCCATGAATCCGATACAAAAGTCCAACATCTGATCCGGTAAGTACTCAATGTCCGGCTTGTCTGACAATCCGGAACCGAGTAGGTCGAGCGTCAGGGTACGGAAATGTTCAGACAAGGCATGTTGCTGATGTTCCCATTGCCACATGGATCCGCCGAAACCGTGGATCAAGATGACAGGCGGACCTGTACCGACATCGAGATACGCGATCCGTTGATCATGCACGAGAACGGTGTTGATCGGAATGCGTTCTATCGGCGTCCGTTCTAACGTTTCGAAATATGACGGGATCTGTATGGGCTGGGCACAAGCGGTCATGAAAGACGATACGAGGCACAGGACGAGCAGCGCAAGTCGCTCTGGTCCGCATGATACGGAGATCGAGCCGACGCTGGAATTATTCCAGTTGAATGACCGTTTCATCCGTCTTCACATTGTCACCCTCGGCAGCCAAGATCGCGGCGACTCTCCCATCGATCGGCGCCGGCACTCGGCTTTCCATCTTCATCGCTTCGATAATCAACAGGGGATCGCCGGCCTTCACCCGATCGTCGACTGCAACCAGGATTTTCACCACTCGGCCCGGCATGGGTGGAGCCACATCACCCGCTTTCGAAGGTCTGGGACGTTTGGGTTTTCCTCTCGATTCAGTCTCTTGCGACTCCGGGACACCGGCAAGCACTTCTTGAATTGGTTCGAGCGACACTTCTTCGAGCTTATCGTTGACACGGATGTAGTAGGGCTTACGTCCGTCGATCTTACGGCCAGACCCCGAAACCTTCACATGATAGGTATCACCATGCACCGTCACATTGAATTCCACAGGCGCCAAGTGCAGCTCGTGGGCGATGGCGGGCCCTTTCGCCGACCCCAATTCGAGCGGTTCAGGGGTTAAGTCGCCTCTCTCGCGGTCTTCGAAAAAGTCCCGTGCGATGTTGGGAAACAGGACGAATGACAGCTGGTCCTCGATGCTCTGGGCCGACTCGGGCAGTTCTCTTTTGGCGTCGTCCAATTCCGGCTCCAACCGATCGGCCGGTCTGGTCTTGATCGGGGTTTCGTCGCCGGTTGCACGCGCCATCACATCGAGATCGACTTGGCCTGGCGCACGGCCGTAGAGTCCCAAGAAATAATTCTTGGTTTCGGTGGTGATGACCTTGTATCGCTCACCGGTCAGCACGTTGAGGGTTGCCTGGGTTCCGACGATTTGGCTGGTCGGGGTGACGAGCGGAGGATAGCCCATGTCTTTCCGCACCAGCGGAACCTCGTCGAGGACCTCCTTCATCCGGTCCAGGGCATTCTGTTCTGTCAGCTGGGCGGCCAAGTTCGACAGCATGCCGCCGGGAATCTGCGACATGAGGATCTCTGCATCCACGCCGGTAAAGTCGCTCTCGAACTGGCGATATTTGCGGCGAACCGTTCGGAAGTGCTCAGTGATCGGCTGGAACGATGCGAGATCCAGGCCCGTATCGTAGGGCGTATTCTGGAGTGAAGCAACCAGCGTTTCCGTCGCAGGGTGGGAGGTTCCTCCTGCCAACGGAGAGATGGAGGTATCGAGCATGTCGAGGCCTCCAAGGATCGCCATCAAAGAGGTCATGGAGGCCATACCGGACGTGTAATGCGAGTGGAGATGAAGCGGGACCTTGACGGCGGCCTTCAGCCGACGCACCAAATGGTATGCGTCGAGCGGAGCCAACAGTCCGGCCATGTCCTTGATACAAATCGTATCTGTTCCCAGATCTTCCAACCTCCTGGCCAAATCCACGAAACGGTCGATGCTATGGACCGGGCTGACGGTGTAACAGATGGTGGCTTCAGCATGTTTTCCGCAGGCTTTCACTTCACTCACGGCCCGATCGACATTCCGTACGTCGTTGAGGGCGTCGAAGATGCGGAAGACATCGATGCCGTTCGTGGCCGAACGTTCGATGAACCGCTCCACCACGTCGTCGGCGTAATGTCGATAGCCGACGAGGTTTTGCCCTCGCAACAACATTTGAAGCTTGGTGTTGGGCATGGCGGCCCGCAGGGCTCGGAGCCGTTCCCAGGGATCTTCTTTTAAGAAGCGCAAACAGGTGTCGAATGTGGCGCCCCCCCATACCTCAAGCGACCAATAGCCGACTGCGTCGAGCTTTTGTGCGATGGGCAGCATGTCTTCCGTGCGCATGCGTGTCGCCAATAACGACTGATGGCCGTCTCGCAGCGCGACATCCGTGATCAGGACCGGCTTGCCGG
The DNA here is from genome assembly GCA_029194675.1 of Nitrospira sp. Classification (NCBI taxonomy): domain Bacteria; kingdom Pseudomonadati; phylum Nitrospirota; class Nitrospiria; order Nitrospirales; family Nitrospiraceae; genus Nitrospira; species Nitrospira sp. Next base: position 23,490 of record JARFXP010000010.1, read on the forward strand.
CGGCCGGGGTAATCGTGAACTCGCCGGGGAGCGCCGGGGTACTCTTGGCGGTCTTGATCGCCGGAGCAGGCGATCTGGTCTTTTTCTGCGGTTTCCTTGTCGGTGGTCGTCTCTTCGCCATGATGGTTAGTACATCCCTTCGGGAAGCAGCGGGGTTTGTTCGAATTAGAGCCCTTCGTAGGCGGCAATCGCAGCCGACAGCGCCAACACCAGATCCTCCGGTTGCACAAACTCGTGGTACGAGAACAATTCAGGGTGGGTGTCGAAATACGACGTGTCGAAACGTCCTGCAATAAAGTCCGGTTCCTGCATGATCGCTTCCATAAACGGGATCGTTGTCTTTACTCCGCGCAGCACATATTCTTCGAGCGACCGCCTCATGCGGCTTACGGCTTCTTCCCAGGTGCGGCCTCGAACCGTCAACTTGGCCAGCAGCGCATCATAGTAAGGTGGAATTGTGTAATCCTTGTAGACCGCACCGTCGATGCGGACACCGATTCCACCAGGAGAGAGATACGCCGTGATCGTGCCCGTGCAGGGCAGGAAATTGTTTTTAGGGTCTTCCGCATTAATCCGGCATTGGATGGCGTGGCCCTGGAGGATCACGTCCTTTTGCTGGATGCTGAGCGGCAGGCCAGCCGCGATCTTAATCTGATTCCGCACGATATCGATGGCCGTGATCTGTTCCGTCACCGTGTGTTCGACTTGGAGGCGAGGATTCATCTCGATGAAGTAGAACTTGCCTTCTTGATCGAGCAGAAACTCCACGGTTCCCGCGTTGTCGTACTTCACCGCGCGTGCGATGGCGATGGCGGCATTGCCCATCTCGTCCCGTAACTTCGGTGTGAGAATCAAAGACGGTGCGATTTCAATCAACTTCTGGTGACGTCTCTGGATTGAACAATCGCGTTCATTTAAGTGAATGATATTCCCGTGGCGATCTCCCAGTATTTGGAACTCGATATGGTGCGGCCGCTCGATATATTTTTCGATGAAGACGCTGCCGTCTCCGAAGGAAGCTTGGGCCTCGCGCGAGGCGGCGTCCATGTTCTCTCGCAGCTCATCGTCTGATCGGACCACGCGAAGCCCGCGGCCGCCGCCGCCGGCGCTCGCCTTGATCATGACCGGGTAACCCGCTTTTTTTGCGAAGGCCAGGGCTTCTTTTACACTGGTAATGGCCCCATCCGTGCCGGGCACGATCGGAATGCCGGCCGATTCGGCGAGCTCGCGCGCCTTGACCTTGCTGCCCATCAGGGTAATGGCGTGGGTGGAAGGGCCGATGAACGTAATGCCGGAAGCCTGGCAGAGCTCAGCGAACTCCGCATTTTCAGAAAGAAACCCGTACCCGGGATGGACAGCATCGGCGCCGATCCGTTTGGCCAAGTCGACGATCTGGTTGCTATCCAAGAAACCCTTCACCGGCCCTGGCCCGACCAGGTAGGATTCGTCCGCCTTCTTCACATAGATCCCGGTCGAATCCGCTTCGGAGTAGATGGCAGCGGTGGCGATGTTCAATTCGCGGCAGGCGCGGATGATCCGCATAGCGATCTCACCGCGATTGGCGATTAAAATCTTCTTGAACATGTCTCAGCCTGTCGGTTCTTGTGCGGAAAGGAATCCAGAAAAACGAACGCGTAAGCTAGCATAGGATCAGGAGGTCTGTCGAGGGAGGAAAGGGTAAAGCGCAGCTGGGACGGAGGCGATGACACAAAGGCTGAATCGCTTCTCAAGAGCGAATCAGAGTGCAGGATGTGCCAGGATTGCAAATGCAGGACGTAACTGAAAAAGTGTCTCTGCTTTAACTCGTAGATCCCCTTGAGAAGATCCGTTTCCATCATGGTTTTGAACGGGGATGTTCAGCGCCAGCTATCTTACGAAGGGCCAAGGCCATATTGCGATGTTCCCGCAGTTCATCGGATAACGTTGCCGGATCCTGTGCCATGAGTGGGGCGAGGTCATGGAGCATCGAGGCTTTGACTTGCTCCCATCCCTGGCCTTCGTGTACGGAGGCCAGGAACAAGCGACCGGCTGCCTGCCAGGTTTGGATATGATTCGGCCCCAGGACTTCCCGGCTGAGCTGCAGCCCTTCTTGTAGCAGAGATCGTGCGGCAGCAAAATCGCCCTGCGTAATCATTATTGACCCAAGATTATTCATTGTGAGCAATGTTTCTGGGTGTTTGGCGCCGAGCTGATTTCGGCGCAGTTGGAGTACACGCTCCATCAATTCTCGCGCTTCTGCGAGCTTGCCTTCACCATGCAATGCGGCAGCCCGATTATGAAGGAATAGCAGATTCTCCGGAAGGTTCTCGCTTGATGAGGCCTTTAACGAATGTTCAAGATTCTCCGCACCTGCCGTGTCCTTCAGTGCGCGCAGGGTCACCGCTAGATTGCTTATCGCTGCGAGCGTCTCAACGTGCTCCGGGCCAAGTAGTTTTCGGCGCCCTGCCACGACGCCTTCTTGCAATGGGCGCGCATTGGCGAAGTCGCCGCTGGTCGCCATGGTTGTGGCTAGATTATTCGCCGCTGTCAACGTATCTTCGTGTTCGGTCCCCAATATATGAATACGCATCGCCAGCACCTGCTCTTGTAGCTCCCGTGCCTGCGCCAGCTGCCCTTGTTGCGCTAGCACAAGCGCCAAATCGCTTAACGCCGTCAGGGTGTCCGGGTGGCCCTTGCCCAGCGTGCGGCGGCAGATTTCTACCCTTCGCTGGTTCGTCTCCCATGCGTCAGGCAAGTCGCCCTTCAGACGCTGCATTCTCCCACGATAGAGCATGAAACCGAGCGTTACACGATGCTCGGGCCCGGCAGTGGCGCGACTGTATGAGACTAAGGCATTCGCCGAAAGAAGCGCGCTCGCGTAGTTGCCGTGCTGAGCGTCATAGATGTAAACGGCGTCCAGTAGTCGAGCTTGGGCCAATGTTGCGTGGACTGGGTCTGCCATGGCAGGTGCTAGCACTGCGCGCGCATGGGCAATGAGATCCCCGATGTTCCCATGCAAGCGAGCCTCGAAAATATCGTTCCCTAACAAGCGTTCAACCGCTGGCAGAGCACATGTGTACAGCATGCCCAGACGCCCGACATCTTTGTCGCGAAAGCGCATGGTGCGCGAGACTAGCGTATGCACCAGCAAATGTCCTGGCGAGGTCTCTCGTGCAAGGGAATGTGCGGCCACTGCGGACATCGCGATGTCGGCCACGTCCTGAGCCTTGATTGTGTCCAACTTATCGGCAGTGCTGAGTGTTTGTGCGACCAACAATCTCGATAACGGTGCTGGTGCCAGTTGTGCTGCCAGCCGAAGCACATCTTTCGCATCTGGAGTCAGCGCGTCTACACTCGTGAGTAAGGTCTGCGACAGATTGAGATTGGCCTTGTCACGATGGGGTAGCGTTTGACCGCGGGCTGCCATGAGCTCTGCCGCAAAGTCCAAGGCATCGCGTGTGGGAGAATTCACTTCTTTTTGGAATGCGACATAGCCACGAGTCCGTGTCGCTACGGCTGCCAATTCCAGCGCGAGCGCGTGGCCACCAAGATCGGCCACCAGTTGACGCGCCGCGTCGTGCTCTGTGTTGCTATTAGGCTGGTGCGAGTGGGTGAGAAGTTGAAATGCCGAAGTCTCATCTAGTGCGCCGACTGTGACTTGGCTGCCGGCCCAATTGTCAGCCTCACTACGCGTGGTGATCAGGGTATGTCCATTGGTACTCGGTGCTAGCCACGGCTGGACCTTTTGCCAGGCTAAGCCTGTTGGTAAGTCGTCGACCACCCACAGATAAGGTTCACCTGTTTGGAGTTTGAGTCCCAGCGCCGTATGAATCTGCACCGGTGTACAGTCCGTGGTCTGTATGCCATGCGCAAGAGCAAAGTCGATAATCTGACTGTCGCGCAAGGCTTCATGCTCTTCCGGCGTGGTCGCATGAACGGCATCGTGACCCATGGCACGGAGCCAGTAGATTCCACCAGGATAAGCTGCGCCGAAGCGCAATGCATACATTTCCGCAGTCAATGATTTGCCCGATCCTCCGACGCCTACGAGTCGTACCAACGGTCTCTCGTGACTATTGGCAATGATTGGCATATCTGCCCGCTGGAGACCAAAATGGATCTCCCACATCTCGCGTAACCGACCGAAAAAGCGGTTAGAGCCGTTGCCGTTGATAGGGCCGTACCATTGTGGTCGTATTCGCTGAACAATATCTCCAAGTGTTCCGGAGAGCTTTGCAACGTGTCCGGCAATATTCTGTGTGAGGGTTTCGACTGCGTCGGCATCTTGTGGCGATGCAGCGTACAGGGCATCACGCAGTTCGACAGGCTGAATGTGGCTGTTCGTGGTGTGCGGATTCACCAGGAGGACCCGTCGACGTGGATCGCCCTCATGTTGTGCAGATGTGAAGGCATGGGTGAGTTCCCATTGGCAGGCGAGTGACTCTGGATAGGTTGTTGAGTACCAGGCGAGCAGTACTTTTGACTGGGCCAAGCCATCCTCGATACCTCGCTGAATGCTGGAGAACGCCTCGATATGACTTTCATCGAACCACACACGTAGGCCTGCGGCACGCAAGGCTTGTACTACCTGACGGGCGTTCGTAGCGTCGGCATGTCGATAACTGAAGAAAACATCAAACATGAGCGCCCTCCTATAGGGTCATATGTATTGTTCATTCAGTTCTGTGTGCAACAGCGTGACCAATGAACCTGTCATCACGGCGGCGTACGTGTATGTCGACCTAAAATGCACTGTACTCCTTTTTGCAAGAAGCGTCGTCCCCTCTGGCCACTTTGGAGTTCTGCCCGGTGTCGCCCGGTTGGAGAACTATCCAAGCGGGTCGCTACGGAGGTGCCATTTGTGTACAATGCGACAGTTTATACGTAAGATGTCAGGCAGAATCTTTTCTGGCTGACCAGTGACGGTCAGCCAGCGTTGAAGAGAAGGCTGCTTTCATGCTCAGGAGAATGATTGCATCGATGGTGTATCGATGTGAACCAACCGATGGCCGCATGTCGTCCCACCAGGTTTTCATCCAACAGAACAGGCGCCGATGGTCGTGCGAAGGTATGAGACTATTCCTCGGCATTTTCCTGCTGGTAGGCTTCCACTCCACTCCAGCCTGGAGTGAAAATCCTGCCCCTTCGGTGCATTGGGAAAGTACGGCATTCGCAGACCAGTATTCCACGTTTACGGGGGGACTCACTCTCAATCGATTTACCCCGATCGATGGGTTGGGGAACAAGTATGACTCCACGGTGGAGAATACCCTCGGCTTCAATCTGATCTCGTTCAGCTGGACCCAACATTGGGGTGGATTCTTGCAGGGCTGGAGTACCAATCTGACGGCCGGGATCAGCCCGACCGGGGACGAACCCAGTCAATTTTTCCAGAATAAAGTCGTGCATCAGCTTCGCCAACTGCCGACTGTACCGACGGTAGACCCTCGTCGGGAAACCGATGTGATGATCGATGGCTCTGTGACAAGGTGGTTTCCCTTGTTTCGGCCAAAGGTCATATTCGTGGGTGGAGGCTTTTCCGTCGGTACGATCTATCAACAGGGGTTTCTTCGCGCCGGTGTCCGGCGGATGCCGATCACGCCGGCTCTGTATCATAGTGAAGAGTGGGGCGATGTGAGCTTGCGGGCATCGGCCTTGGGACGGATCAGTTATCAAGACAACGGGCCGCGCTCCATGCCGTGAGAAACACCGCAGGGCTCGTGCAGCCCTCGATCGCTATTGGCCAGTACCGGATGACTGAGAATGGCGAAACCATTCCCACATGGGAAATCGAATTCGCCCTCATGTGGGACTCCGGGATTTTTGTGAATGTGGGGGGCGTGAGCCAGAAGCAGTTTGCCTGGTCCATTGCCGGCTCATTCGGGCCGGTCCGGTTCGAAACGTGGAACGATAGTATGGGAAACATCGCGGAGCGCGGCTTCGGCCCAACCTACGGCGCGACACTGACTCTCGACGTCCTACGAGTCTGGAACATCATCCAATGCCTCCGATCGAAGTCCTCCGCTGATTCGACGGCCTCGTCGTAAGATTCCTCACTTGGCCTAACGAACCGGAAAAGAAATAATAATCCCTCCCATCACATCATAGAGTTTGTAGTCCCGCTTTGCGCTCAGAGGATGATTGTTGTGGCATGCGACACAAGCCATCGAGACGGCCCGATCTGCAAAAATTGCCTTGAAATAACGTCTATCACCTTCAGTAATGATTCCCGTATAGGGTTTCCGGGGATTCTTTGCCACCGCTTCCAAGCCCGCTCGTTCGAACTGATCCACCGGCCCGTTCTTCGTGTAAATTGGGCCTAAGCTGCTTAGGCGGATATGGAGACCGAGGCCTAACCCCTGAACCTCCTGACCCGCCATCTGGAGGAATTGGGCTGGCAGAGGCAGCGCCCCCTTTTCTTTCCAGTCTTCCGCCGCCACAGTGACCTTGCGATCCTGCAGCTGCTCCACGACATGGGTGGAATAGATGCTCCGATCGACCTGAATGACTGCATGAATGTATTCTGCCACCAACTCCGGGGGGATTCCCTCCGGCTCTCCGGCCTGCGCAACATTCACGGAGACACCTGCAAGCAGAACGGCCAAGAGTTTGCCAAGGATCTGTCCAGCTACTTTCTCGATCATGGCAACCCTCCTTCCTCGCGCTCGCATGCAGGACTTGCTCACACGCTCATCGCCTCTACGAGGTCATTGCATCAATCTCGGCTATTTTGTCAGCACGTAAAGTTTTCGATCCTGTCAATATGACTTGGAGCTCCTGAGATCCCGTTACTTGGATGGTTGTTTCGCATCCAAGATAAAGATCTCGCCGCGCATGGTGTCACTCAGTAATTTCCCGTGAAGATTGCACCAGAAATGAAACCGCTCAAAGCTCGCTTCAGGGACACTAAAGCGGAGCATGACGCGATCTCTTGGTTCAACCCGAACTCCGAAGGCAGTGAGCGTATAGACGATGGTCGCGTGGCCTGAGATCTCCATGTCTTCCGCCTTCATGAGTAATGGTGAGACGAACTCATGCGCGACCTCATCCTCATTCTGGAGCAGGATGGCGAGGTCCATCCCGACTGGTAAGGAAAAAGCCGGGTTCGGTACAGAATTCTCAAGTGGTCCGCCCTTGACCACATGAAAGGCCTTGTCTTTCATCACGACGACGACATCCGGTTCATAAAGCAGCTCTTCGGCCGAGCCTATTCCGCTCATCCATATCCCCACTGCGAACAGGATGGCGAGTGCGATCAATCGCGATGGTGACGGCACTTTTTACCTCTTTTTTTCTCAACGGATGTACTCCGTGGAGAAGCTCATGCCTTCAGTGTGTGTGAGCAACGGATCGCGTAAAAGAAATCAGGTCGCCCGCGTCGATCGGATGATCCGGCGTCGGGCGACCTGAACCGCCATCGCTTCAGCCGCCGCCGATTCCACTGGTCTCTATGATCGCCAATTCCCCGCGCATTGCTTGTCCATGCTCCTTCCCATGGACATTGCACCAGAAGACATCATAGATGGTTGCTTTGTCGCCATATTGATCCAGCTTGGCGACAGGGGCGGTAAACTCAAGAGTCACGGCTTGCCCCGGATCGATGCGAATCCCTGAAGCTCGGGCGGTCTTGACCACTGTCGCGTTGCCCGAGATGCGGAATGGGACATCGCGGAACAGTGTAGACATGAACTCGTGCGCCACAAGATCCCGGTTGAGAAGTTTAATGACCACCGGCATCCCTGCCATGAGAGCAAACCCACGGGCTGTCCCACCTTTTGTGATTTGAAAAGTTTTTTCGCTGATATCAATGACCACGTCAACTTCGCTTGGGACGAAAGGTTCGGGAGGTGCGGCCTTTGCCCAGTAGTCACGGACCTCCGAGACCGAAATAAGGTTTGCGGCCTGGTACGTAGGAGGGGCCATCTCCCCAAGCTGATTCTTGTTGATCAGCAACGCCACACGAGGTTTGTTGGGCTCCGGCCATTCTTGTCTCATCGCGGTTCTGGGCACGGTCATCATCTGCCCGTCTCCTTCTAGCTCGATCAGTCCATACTCGGTCCCTATTGTGGTGTCGGTCAGTGTTCCTGTGAGATGGCCGACCGGGTGACCATCCTTGGTATATACGGGATAGTGCGACCCCGCTTTGAAGGAAAGCACCCCATCATTGGGCATGTAGCCTTCCCATCCCTGAGGCAGTCCAAGGTTGACCGTTTCAGGAGCTGGAGGCGCATCAAACCGGATGAGGCTCGCGCTACCGAGATCTGTGACCTCGACCTTCACAGTGTCCCCTCGGATAAATGGGCAGTCCCCCATTCGAAAACCGGTGCCAGGCTTCGATTCCACTTTCACTTCCTTGCTGCCGGTGCGAGTCGGGCAGATCAGGTGAGTGTCTTCCGTGACTGCAACGCGAACTACCTCGCCCGACGCCTTCCTGATCCAGTAAGCATTCCCTTCGACCTTGACGATATATCCGTTCAACATGTATTCGGCACCACTAACCGTCACTTGCGCCTTATCCTCAAACGATCCGGCAGTCGCTGTCGCAGCCAAGGCGAGCGCGACAACAACTCCTCCTAAGATGCCGATGTAATGCATGGCGATCCTCCTTGCTATAGGTTATCTTGCTGAATCTGCTGACACCATGTTCTCTTCTGCCGTCGCACGGCTAGACCCATCAAGTTGTGAAACATCGTTGACTGATAAGAACGGGATTCCGAGGTCGAACCAGATAAATTGGCGATTAGATCACTGAGGTATCGGGTCGAGGCAGAGAGAGAAACGAGAGAGCGCAAAAGGAGGGGAAATGGCATCGGATCCCCCTCGCGAAAGGATTGGATGTTTAGCCTACTCCTTAGCTGACGGTGATGCAAGTGGCGCATCACCCTTTCTCGCTGTCTCCCTGAAAAGGAAGTAATTGGGGAATGGCTTCTGGCCGAGCCTCCTCTTTCTTCCTAGCCAGGAACAACTTCCGGATGTACCAGACATAGAGCAGCGACAGCAGCGCGAAGTTGGTGATGAGAATACCTGGCGTCATCCATTGCCAGCCATCGACTTTCCAGTCAGAGAGGGGCCACAGTACCGGCGTCGGGAAAAAGGCGTACGAATGCAAAGGCACGTCGGCCAGGACATGGAGTCCCCACGCTCCCAATTCCCAGACCGGTCGTTTCAGGAAAAGCCATGCCAGGAAAAAGACGGTGAGAAATATGACGAAGCTATGAGTGTAATTATAGAGATGATGGACATATTGAGGAATGGTCGACTCCGGGGGAGTGCCGTGACTGAAATCGGGCTTCGGCGAGAAGCCGAATGCGGCAGCCACGTACAGGACCCCGAATGAAAAAAGATCAGGGGCCATCCCGATGCCGAATGCCAGTCCGAAACTCGATCGGCTTCTTCGACCGAACGCAATTGAACCCCAGAGACCATGTGATACGAAATCCATAAGATCCTTTCGCAGACGTCCAGCGACGATAGTTTATCACGGGCGCACGGCTGCCCCTATGGCAAGAATTAGGTGGAGATTTTTGCCCAAAAGGCTGTAAACGTTCCAATACGGGAATGCTTAGACGAGGTCGCAGACTGCAACGGCATCGGCCGACCAGTCGGAAGGTCGGAAGAATTGGGCTGCCGAATAATGCTACAACCGCTCCTTATTGGTCTGTCGACATTCCTATCTCAACCACACCACTTCCGTGGGACCGTCCCCCCTCAAAGAGAAGGCAGAACAGTTCCGATCCATTGCTACACTCGGCGCGCAGACCATTACGTAACGATTTCTCTTGCTCGCTGAGTCGACAGAACAGTGGATCGCATGAACAATTCCGGACCGCAACCGGCGCATAACACTTCCGCTGCTTCTGTGAATGGGGTGCCAGCCGACAACGGCTTGATCTGCCTTCTCATCATCGCTCGATTTCATGATCTTCCCGCCGATGGTTCGCAACTGCGGCATCAGTTCGCATGGTCCGGGCAGGTTCTCTCCGATGCCGACCTCCTGCGTGCCGCAAAGCATGTGGGACTCAAGGCCGGCCTACTCAAGACCGCATGGAGCAAACTCCAGAGCACACCGCTGCCTGCCATGGTCAAGCGAATCGATGGCCGCTATGTCGTACTGGCGAAGGTGGAAGAAGAAAAGGCACTCGTCCAGGATCCGGCCGAAGCACGGTCGCTCGTGCTTTCTCGTGAGCAATTCGAAGCGACATGGACCGGGGAACTGTTGCTCTTTACCAAACGAGCCCATGTCCGTCTCCAAGATCTCACGTTCGACTTCACCTGGTTCGTCCCTGCCATCGTCAAATACCGGAAGTTTTTCGGTGAAGTGCTGATCGCGTCGTTCTTTCTTCAGCTCTTTGCCTTGTTGACGCCGCTCTTTACACAAATCGTCATCGATAAAGTACTCGTACACAAGGGGTTCACGACGCTCCATGTGTTGGCGATCGGCATGATCACACTGGCGATCTTCGAAGCGATTGTAGGCGGGCTCCGAACCTACTTGTTTTCGCACACGACGAATCGAATCGATGTTAGTCTCGGGGCCCAACTCTTCCGGCATATCCTGGCGCTTCCGATGTCTTATTTTGAAGCCAGACGCGTCGGCGATACGGTCGCCCGCGTCCGTGAGTTGGAGCAGATCCGCCAATTCTTGACCAGCCATTCCGTGACAGTGGTGCTGGATGTCGTGTTCACCACCGTTTTTCTGACGGTCATGTGGATATACAGTCCTACGCTTTCGCTCGTCGTCATGGTTTCGCTTCCGGTCTATGCGTTGCTATCGATAGCCATTACTCCTGCCATCCGAGCGCGCTTGCATGAAAAGTTCAACCGAGGGGCCGAAAACCAGGCGTTCCTAGTCGAGGCAATCAGCGGGATCCAGACCGTCAAAGCCATGGCGGTCGAACCGCCGCTTGTGCGGAGATGGGAAGAACAACTGGCGGGCTATGTGCGGGCAAGTTTTCGCGCGACGAGCGTGATGATGATAGCCGGTCAATCCGCGACCTGTGTACAAAAGGTGACCACCGTCGCGGTGCTGTGGCTGGGGGCCTATCGTGTAATCGATGGAGATCTGAGTATCGGACAGTTGATCGCATTCAACATGCTGTCGGCACAAGTGACAGGGCCACTTCTACGATTGGTAACCCTCTGGCAAGAATTTCAACAAGTGGGCATCTCTATGCAACGCTTGGGTGATGTGCTTAACGCTCGGCCCGAACCATCCTATAACCCCAATCGAACGACGTTGCCTCAGGTTATGGGGCAGGTACGATTCGAGGAAGTCACGTTTCGGTACCGACCGGATGGGCCGGAAGTCACTCGGAAGATGTCATTTTCCGTGGAGGCGGGGCGCATGATCGGTATCATCGGACGTTCGGGGTCCGGGAAAAGCACCATCGCCAAATTGCTGCAACGTCTCTATGTGCCGGAGCGGGGGCGCATTTTGGTGGATGGAGTGGACTTGGCGCAGGTCGATCCTGCATGGCTGCGCAGGCAAGTGGGAGTCGTGCTGCAGGAGAATGTTTTGTTCAACGGCTCGGTCCGAAGCAACATCGCGCTGACCGATTCCGGGTTGCCGATGGAGCAGGTGATCCGGGCAGCAAAAATGGCTGGGGCCCACGAGTTCATCCTGGAATTGGCGGAGGGCTACGACACGTTGATCGGCGAGCACGGATGTACGCTCTCAGGCGGGCAGCGCCAGCGGATCGCCATTGCGCGGGCGTTGGTCGCGAATCCTCGCATTTTGATTTTCGATGAAGCGACCAGCGCATTGGATTATGAATCCGAAGCGGTGATCCAACGGAACATGGCGCAGATCTGTAAGGAGCGTACGGTCTTCATCATTGCACATCGGCTGAGTACGGTGCAGCATACGCATCGCATCTATGTCGTCGACAAGGGAGAGATCATCGAGGAGGGATCGCATGATGAACTCCTTCGTCGTGATGGCTTCTATGCGCGATTACAGGTGCATCAGATCGGCAAGGGATAGAGGACTCTCAGATGGCCTTCGGAGCGTTCGGCAGACATTGGACGGTGTGGAGGGCGGCGTGGCAAGCAGAATCAAGCCGACCAGGCGGTTCGGCTGGTTCCGACAGACAGGCCATGGAATTTCTACCGGCGGTGTTGGAAATCCAGCAGATTCCCCCATCCCCGATCGGCCGAGCGCTGCTCTGGACCATATTGGCTGTCTTCACTGCGGCAGGGTTGTGGGCCGCCTTCGGGTGGATCGATATTGTGGCTACGGCGCAAGGCAAGATCATTCCCAGCGGCTACTCGAAAATCATCCAGCCGTACGAAGCAGCAGTGATTGCCTCAATCCATGTGCAGGACGGACAGGCAGTGAAGCAGGGCGATGTGTTGATCGAGCTTGATTCGACCCTTAACCGTGCCGACTATGACCGGGCATTCAACGAATATCTCGCGACGAAAGTGGATACGGCCAGATTGCGGGCTCTGATCAAAGGGCAAGCCACTTTCGAGGCACCTACCGATGCGGATGGAGCCTACGTCGGGCTGCAACAACAGTTGCTACGTGACCAACTGGCCGAGTACCACGCCAAGGTTGCTGCGTCTCAGCATCTTGTAGATCAGCGCATGGCAGCGATCGAGCAAACTAGAGAGAATATTCTCCGTTTGGAAGCGACAGTACCCATGGAGGTTGAACGAGCGGAGGTCTACAAAAGGTTGCTCGAACATGAGGCAGTCAGCAAGATGGACTTTCTACAAGCAGAAGAGCATCGGATCGACAAGGTGCAGGAACTCGCCGGCCAAAAGAAGAAACTCCAACAAGATCAGGCCGCGCTCGCCGAGGCGGAAACGCAACATCGGGCTATGATCTTGGAATTTCAGCAGACGAAACAGGCAGAACTGTCGGCTCATGAAACCAAAGCGGCCTCTCTTGGGCAAGAGGTCACGAAGGCTGGTCAAAAGGCTGGTTTGCAGCGACTGACCTCGCCGATCGACGGCGTCGTGCAGCAGTTAGCCGTGCATACCGTCGGTGGCGTCGTCACTCCGGCTCAGCAGTTGCTTATTGTCGTGCCTCAAGACCGTCCGATCGAAGTGGAGGCGCAAGTCAAAAATAAAGATGTGGGGTTTGTGCGGGAAGGACAGTCGGTTGAGATCAAGGTCGAAACATTTCAATTCACCTTGTATGGTACGATCCCCGGCCACGTGCTGACGGTTTCCGACGATGCGGCTCCCGTCGAAAAAGTCGGACTGGTGTACCCAACGAGAGTCACCATGGACCGGTCGACCATCCAAGTGGAAGGTAAACAGGTCAATCTTTCGCCCGGTATGGCGGTGACGGTTGAAATTAAAACCGGTCAGCGCCGGATCATCGAATATCTACTGAGTCCCTTGCTGAAATCCGTGAAAGAAAGCCTGAGGGAGCGGTAACGGCGGAGAAATCGTTCAATCCTCTATGCTTCTATTTGCTGACGTTGGGGTGTTGGGCCGTTACAGATTCATGAACAACCACGGCAAGATGTGGTTCATCTGGTTCGCCACTTCATCAATTTGCGGCTGTTGAGCAGCTGATTTTGGTATCCGATGCCCACCTTGCTTGTGCGTTGACTTGAAGTAACTTGTTTCATGCGGTCTTTTCAGTATTCTGGTGCCGCTCCTGTCGTCAACCTCCTTGCCGAATTCATCCAAAAAGGCCTCGGAATTACATTACCTTACCTTGACTTGATCGAGCCCTTCACTCACACTCGCCCTATGTACGACCGGTCTGAGAGTGACCTCTTGCGCATCTTGGCCGATCGGGCAGGGATTGCTGCCGACTACTACGACATCGCCGGAACGCACCATGTGACGACGGACGAGACGCGACGGGCCATCTTGGCTGCCATGAATCTGCGGGTTGGGAATCGGGAAGAACTCATTGAGGAACTCGAGGCGTGGGAAAATCGTTGGTGGCTACGAGGCTGCGAACCCGTCCATGTGCTTCGGTTGGGACGGGACGCCGGTGCCTGGTCTTGGTACAGGCCCTGTGAGAGCTCGGACGAGTCGGCTTTGCAGGTCCGGTGGTCACTTTGTGCGGAAAACGAAGGAACGTTATTTGACAGAACGGAGGGGCCTGGCCTCAGAGTCGAAGAGACCCGCACGATTCAGGAACGTAGGTTTGTTCGCGTCTCGCTGTCGTTTCCGCAAGACCTGCCGCTTGGCTATTACACAGTCAAAGCCTATTCGAAGGGAGGCGGCACGAATGCGGAATCTACGTTCCGCCTCATCGTCGCGCCGGAGCGCTGTTACATTCCTGATGAACTACAGCAGGGTGTTCGATGGTGGGGCGTGGCCTTGCAGCTCTATTCATTGCGGAGCCATCACAATTGGGGGGTCGGCGATTTTCGAGATCTTGGCGCCGTCATCGAATGGGCAGGAAAACGTCTGGGGGCTGCGGTGATCGGGCTGAACCCGCTCCACGCTCTAAAGAATACCAAGCCCTATCATATTAGTCCCTATTCACCCACCAGCCGTCTGTTTTTGAACGACTTGTATCTCGATATCACCCAGGTTCCAGAGTGCTGGACGAGTCCTGATGTGCAACGCCTGCTTGCCGACCCCTCATTTCGCTCCCGGATCGAAGCGGCTCGGCGGTCTGAGTTGGTGGATTACGACGCGGTGAGGTCGACGAAACGCGAGGTCCTCGAGCTCTGCTATCGGACATTTCTTCAGGACAACTTCGAAGGTGTCGAACCGGAGTTGACACCAAAGACCGATCGGGGAAGAAGCTTCCATCGCTTCACGGAGCGGGAAGGGGAGTCCTTGGCGCACTATGCGCTGTTTCATGCCCTTGAGGAAGAGCGGCAATCCGCGCAATCGCCTCCGGTGGTCTGGGCCGATTGGCCGGAGCCCTACAGAACTCGGAAATCGGACGCCCTGGAGGAGTTTCGGCGTCGGCAGATGCCGCGGGTACGATTCTTTCAATATCTGCAATGGCTGGCCGCTGAACAGTTGCTTGAGGCGGTGAGGAAGACACATGAGGCTGATATGCCGATCGGCTTGTACCATGACTTTGCTCTGGGAAGCGATCGCGACGGCGCCGATGGGTGGCTGCATCAAGAAGTCCTGGCGTACAAGGCCGATTGTGGTGCGCCCCCCGATGCCTTCGCCCCCGAAGGACAGAATTGGGGATTTTCTCCACTCGATCCACTGCGTCTGCGCACGAGCGGTTACCGGTACTTTATCGAATTACTCCGCAATAATCTCCGCTACGGCGGTGCCATACGGATTGATCACGTCATGGCGCTTTTCCGGCTGTTTTGGATCCCTCGTGGTCTCCCGCCCTCGATGGGGACGTACGTGCATTACCAGGATGACGAACTGCTGGCGATCTTGGCGTTGGAAAGCGTGCGAGCGAAGGCAGTGGTAATCGGCGAGGATCTGGGAACCGTTCCCGACTGGGTGCGTGACCGACTTGTCGCAGCTGGCGTCTTATCGTACCGAGTCTTGTATTTTGAGCGAGACCATTGGGGAGGGTGGAAGCCTCCGGCTCATTATCCCACTCAATCCCTTGCCGTCGTGACAACCCACGATCTTCCGACGCTGCGCGGCTATTGGGAAGGCGTGGATATCGAAACGCGATCCGCACTGAGTCTTTTCCCTTCGGAGAACGCTCAAAAGGCGATGTGGGCGGAACGGCATCGAGAAAAAGCAGGGATTCTCGTTGCATTGAAGTCGGAAGGACTCCTGCCCTCTGGAGTACCTGATGATCCGACTCAGGTACCGATCATGACGACTGAGTTGATGGAGGCGATTCATCAGTATCTGGCCCGCACCCCCGCCTGGGTTGTCTTGGCCAACATCGATGATGTCATCGGCACCCGATGCCAGGCCAATCTACCGGGAACATTGGACCAGCACCCGAATTGGTGTCGGAAGTTGAGTCTGACGGTGGAGGACTTGATCCAAGACTCCCGATTTGAACGACTCGCGTCTCTGTTGCGTTTGACTCGCCCGCTTGTGTAAGTACTTCGGTGAAGAACCTTCTTCGTTCTCGATGTTCTCGATTCAGCAGGTGTGATGCTCGACGAGGCGGAGCGAGTCGATGACTGCCATGACACATCGTGACCGCCTCGTACTTGCTATTGCGGCTGCCTGCTTTCTCATCATCTTGATCATTGAAGAATTCGCCCCGGTCAACGTCGTCGGCGCGTATGGGTACGTGTTGCCCATCTTGTTGGTGACCACCCTTCGGAATAGAACCATCATGTTGATGATGGTGCTGGCCTGTGTCGTCGCCACCTATTTAGGTCTACTCCAACCGACGAAGCCCGGCCGATTTCAGGCCGCGGTCATCAATAGGAGCGTCGTCGTCGGCGTCTTGCTATTGGTGGCTTACCTGGGGGTGAGCTGGGAAGAGCGGAAGGCGCGAGAGGAGGCGGCGAGGTCGGCGCTGGCCCGAGAAACCGAGAATCTGCTCAAAGCCAACACCCAACTGATCCAGGCGAAAGATCAGCTGAACCGGTCGGAGCGATTGGCTGCGGTGGGACAGCTCGTGGCCTCTGTGGCGCATGAGGTGGGTACGCCTCTTCACTCGATCGCATGGCATGTCCAGGCTCTGGCCGAGGAGCCTGGTGCAACGCTGGAAATGAGAAAGCGGGTGGCCATCATCGATGACCAGCTCGCGCGGGTGGTTCGAATCATTCAAGATTTACTGTCTTCTACCCGACCGCGCCAGCCTGAGCCACAATGGCTTCCTGTGGAGGAAGTGGTCAGCCCCTCGGCGGTCCTGATGGAACCGGCTTTCCATGAGAAAGGGATCGCTCTGACGGTCGACATTCCCAAAGACCTTCCTCTGGTTTGGGCGGACAAGGAAAAGATCCATCAGGTATTGGTGAATGTCCTGACCAATGCGCTTGCCGCAACCACCGGCCAGGGGAAAGTAACCGTCACGGCAGGTAATCGCGCGGCGTCGTCAGCTGAGCTGGACCGCGGTCGGCTGGTCGCAGACGGCATGTCGCCGTTAGTGATTACAATCGAGGTGCGGGACACAGGATGCGGCATGCCGGAGGAGGACGTACAGAAAGCCTTTGAACCATTTTTTACAACCAAGGCGATTGGCAAGGGAACGGGCTTGGGACTATTCTTGAGCCGCGAATCGGCGGTGGCTCATGGCGGCAGTCTGGCGATGACGAGTGAGATCGGACGTGGCACGACCGTGACGATGACGTTACCGGCGATGCGAAGTGAACCTATTCATACGAGGGAGGAGGCGTAATGCAACCAGCGACGATTCTGGTGGCCGACGACGATGTGGTTGCACGTGAGCTGTTGGCGGAAGCTCTCAGGAAAGAAGGATATCATGTCGAAGCTTTTGCCAACGGAGAAGAGGTGATCGCGCGTGGACGCCAGGGGTTGGTCGATTTGGTGTTGACGGACATCCGCATGGGTGCGGTGGATGGGCTGACGGTTTTGCGGGAGTTCAAACGATTGAGTCCGAATACGGCCGTGGTGGTGCTCACCGCGTTCGGCTCTCTGGAAGGCGCGATCGAAGCGATTAAGCAGGGCGCCTACGATTACCTGGCGAAACCGTTCAAGAAGGAGGACATCAAGCTGGTGGTCAAACGGGGTCTGGATCACTGCCGATTGCTCCAAGAGAATGCCCGGTTTCGAGAAGAGTTGAAGAGCAAAGGCGAGTGGTCTCCTTTGGTCGGAAGCAGCACGGCGATGTTGGAGGTGTACAAGTTGGTCGCGCGTGTAGCGGAAAGCAAAAGCACGGTCCTGCTCCAGGGGGAAAGCGGGACCGGCAAAGAACTCATTGCGCGGGCCATTCATACGAACGGCCCACGCCGGGATAAGCCGTTTATTCCGGTCAATTGCGGTGCGTTGCCCGATACCTTGTTAGAATCGGAAATGTTCGGATATGAGAAGGGAGCCTTCACCGGCGCGGCGGGGACCAAGGTCGGGCTCTTTGAATCGGCCAATGGAGGGACGCTGTTTCTCGACGAGATCGGTGAGCTTGGACAGGCGTTACAAGTGAAGTTGTTGCGGGTTATGCAGGATCAGGAAGTCCGCCGGGTCGGGAGCACGACATCCACCAGAGTCGATGTCCGGATCATTGCCGCGACCAACCGAAATCTTGAGCAGCTGGTGAAGGAAGGAAAGTTTCGGGACGATCTCTTCTACCGGTTGAAAGTCGTTCCAATCACGTTGCCGTCATTGGTCGATCGGCGGGAAGACATTCCGATGCTGGTACATCACTTCCTACAAAAGTGCGCGGCAGGTACAGCCCATGCGGTGCGGGGAGTCTTGCCGGAAACCATGGCGCTCTTGACCCAATATCGATGGCCAGGCAACGTTCGAGAGCTTGAAAATGCGATTGAACGTGCTGTCTCATTAAGCCACGGGCCTCTACTGACGCCGGAGGATTTACCCGAAGTGATTCGCCAGAGTGCAACGACTGAAGCCGGTGCGCGACTTTCGCAAGTCGATCAGCTCGATGAAGTGTATCTGACCTTAGAAGAAGTGGAAAAACGTCATTTGACCCGCGTACTCAAGGAAACGAAGGGAAATAAGGTGAAAGCCGCAAAAATTCTCGGCATCGACAGACGAACGCTCTACCGTATGGCAGAGCGTTTCGGTCTAGATCTTGGAGAGGAGGCTGAAGGAGCAGAAAAAGAGCCTGTCTAAGGCTTCAATCCGTAGTTCGATCCGTAAAAGGTCTGTGTTGTGTAGGTGTCCTGTACGATTTTCAATTCATTCTTGATTAAGCGCAGTTTGTTTTCCGCACTTTGAGGCACTTGGGTCGCCGCAGGGCCCCAGCCCTGCCAGATGGTGCTCTTGCCTTCTGACGATACCTGCAGACGGAGACGGGTGGTCTCGCCTGTCTCTGGAGTCACGGAGACGTCGTAATAGCTCCTGACAACGCCGTACCTGCCCTTTGTGAGCCAATTATCATAGATGCTGGGCTCTTCGCCCCTGTAGCCTGTTTTCAACTCGGATGCACCTGTCCATTTCACATCATAGTTGTCGTCTTCCAATACTTTAGTCACGGCGGCCTTTACACGGTCTTCCGACGAAGGCAATGTGACCTCAACCACCTCTGCTAGGGAGTTATGTGGTGGCGGAACTCTAGTACATCCAAAGGCAAAGACGGCGAGGGCGACGATGGCAAGACAGTCCTTTCGGATCATTTTGTTCTGGCCTCCTTCAGACGGTATACAAGATGAGTATCGGTCTGCGTCACTCCTTCTATACGATGTATACGACTCAAGACTAGTTGGGTCAAGGCATCTTGGTCGGGTATATCGGCTGTGGCTATGATATCCGGCTTGCCCCAACAGGGATCAATCGTTTTTATCTCTTTAATGTCACCCAGCGCCTTAACTACAGCCGCTGTCTGTCCGGGGAGAACATTGATCAGCACATACGCCCGATCCGACATGCCATGATCTCCCGGAGCAGGGCCATGAATCGTGTAGGGAATTGCCCCAGGAGTGGGTTGCTTTATAGCAAAGTCATTTTGCGCTGTCAACTCCGGCTTGGTCTTCATGGTCTTTGATGGCGACGTGATAGAAGGGATCCTCTTTAAATTTGCTCTTGTCATGGTTCTCACTTTGGCGCAACAAGCACTTCGATCCGGCAGTGCTCGCTGACGCTTGTTAAGGTTGTTTCCAGCCGCTTCGGGCTTCCGATGCGGCCCTCCGGATCGTACACAAAGCAAAACAGGGTGGAGCATCGCCCTTGATCTCTATAATAATCGGAGTCTGCAGCAACCTGATCGACAAGTTCCTTCGTGGTCAATCCGGCTCTGGTCTTCTTGGCCACCACGGCGATCTGATCTCGATTCACAAGGAGCGTCGTCCTTGGTGCGCCTTCTGTGTAGGGTGGTGTCCATTCTTCGGTCGCTACTTCGTCGAACTCCAGCTTCAACAACGCGCACAAGAGGTCCTGTAGGTCGGAGTCGTCGTCGACTTCAAGCGTCGGTCGATAGTCTCGCCGAAGCCGGAGCTGGCGGGCTACGGAGTGGAAGCGAAGACAGACTTTCCTGATGAGATTGATCGGGTCCTGGTCGAACGTGGACTCAACCACCCGAGCGGTACACGGGCCGATCGCCGGCTTATCCGATGATGGGTTTTGCGAAGCGCGGACAACACTGGGAGGCATCTCTGCGGGCGTTGACTGGTTGTTCACGACAGGTGTTGGTGAATCGACGTGAGGTTGCGGCGGTATTGAGGAAGAGCTCGGAGCTGCCACGGGAGATGGATGCGCTTGCCTGACTTCCTCTGGCATATCAATCGTCGGTGACGTTGGCTGAGCTGGCGGTACGGGAGGTGGGAAAGGGGTGACGGCAGCCACCGAGGGGGGTGGTGGCTGGGATGCGACAGCGATGGGTATCAGAGTCGGCGTCGGAGATGGCGGAGGAGTTGGAGGGAGTGTCGATGCCGGCATCGGGGACGACTCAGATGCATTGACGGACTCAGGTAGGGACGGTGGTGGTTGAGGTATCAGAGGAGAACTAGACGGTCCCATAGTTGTTGTCATAGCCACGGCGACTGTCACTGGGGATGTTACCTGTGGCGTCGTAGTCGGCGTTACAGGTGAGACCAATACCAAGTGGGCTGTGTTGCTGGGAAGCGCCTCATTTGCCTGGTCTGTTTTTGGCGGCGCCTTGAGTCCTTGAAGTTCCAGTTTCCGGTCCTCCAAGGTGTGCATAAGGTCTTTAATGACAGAAAGGGTCTGTGCCACCTCAGCCTTGGTCGCTGTGCGAATCTTGAAGTTCCGATACGTTTGGAATTCATGAGAACGTTCACCGAACGTCTGTCGCAAGCATTCACGAAATTGCAGCTCGGCTTTGCTCTGCGCCGCATCACGATAAGGGAATCCCTCTTGGCTGATGTCATTGATCGCCACCAGAACTTCCTGAAACTTGTTGATCCCGTGTGCGATCTCTTCGATGAGAGCGGTTTTCGATCGTGACCGTTGATGTTCTGCTGCGCGGGCGCGTGCCATGGCTGTGTGAAAAAGTCTAGCCGAGTGGGTACGGCATGACAAGAAAACACCACATTTTGACGAGGTGTGCTGTCACGTCCGAGACTGCGGGCCGCGAGCAAGGCCTATAGGAAAATCGAGTTTAGATGACGACGGAGGATCAAGGTAGCAACGGATGGAAACCCCTTGTCTACCGCTACGGCTATCTGCCGTTGGAAGGCTACGGATTGGTGAGGATAGAACGTCCGATGCATTGGTCGAAGGGAACGGGGCATGTCATGAGTGTGCCTGCCGCGAGTCGATCCCGCCCATCCCGCGCTATTCGATTCCGAACATTCCGGTTGACGAGTACGCCCTATTGTTTCGATCCGGCGTCGATCTCTTCACAGAGATCGGGATCGACAAGGATCATACGCTCGTGCACATCTCGTCCTGCGAAAGAAGGTTTGGCCTTTGCACACCGTGTATTGGGATCACGGCGACATCTGGTTAAGGGGGTATTTTGTGTCCACGGTCGGAATTACGGAGGAAATTATCAGGCAGTACGTTGCCTGACAAGGCAAGGAAGACGCGGGACAAGTGTTCTTGAATTCTGAGAGAACTCCGCCTGTAAGGGCGGGGAATTTATGGAAATGGAGGTGACCATGAAGTGCGCGAGTCTTTCGTTGAGCATTGCCCTACTATGTCTTGTTGCAAGCGCATGTCAGCGCACGTCGGATATGATTTCCGATCGCTTGGCGGGACGTGTCGATCGCCATCTCCGTTACGTCGACATCAAGGATCATCCTGAGACCTATCGAGGAAAGCTTATGCTGGCCGGCGGCAGGGTGTTGTCGGCAAAGGGGACGCAAGACAGAATATGGATCGAGGTACTGCACATTCCGCTATCCGAAGATTTGATTCCCACTGGACGCGAATCCAATTCGAAAGGTCGGTTCGTTATCATCGATCGTGGCGATCAGGTGCCGGATTCGGCCGTGTTTAATGACAAGGAGAAACGCGTGACCGTTGTAGGAGAAGTGCTCGGCGCCACCACTATCCAAATCGGCGATGTCAAGCAGCAAGTTCCTGAGCTAGTCGTCAAGCATATTACGGTCTGGGATTGGGATCACATGAAGGGCGGGTATGGGCGATACTACGGCTACGGCGATCCCTTTCCATGGGCATACCGTGGGTACTACGGAGGTTCCTATTATTGGTAGCATACGAAGCCGCGCCAGATCGACGCACCAGGGGAAGGATTGCGCAGTGTATATTCGCCCTAGGTGTTCAACACAGGCCTTTGGTAGCAGCCGGAAGAACCAATAGTTGGAAGCTCGACAACTAGGGGACACCTCATGACCATGCTATCGAGTGAATCGTTGGCTTGAGGGCTGGTTCGACTTGGAAGTTCTGGGCACCGGGAGCGTGGTGCCGGATCACGTCGTGCCGCCCGCTGTAGGCCGCATCAACCCCCACACCCGCGTCTCCTGTCCATACAGCAAGTCCGACGATCCCTGGCTGTCATGCGCAGTGGCCGCGGTGGCGGCCACTGCATGGATCAGCTTGGTCTGACTATCTACCCCAAGATGAGCCTTGATAACGAAATACCACTGAGTGCCCCTCTTCGTCTGATGCATCTCCGGGTCCCATTCCTTCCGGCGATTCTGGGGATCGAGGCCCAGATCAATGCTCACGAACTGCCGCAAGGCCCGCGAGTCGTACAGCGCCTCCGCCGCCGCTTGATCCGACAGATTGAACCACTGTTGCAGACAATGGAGGCGCAGCCCACTGGCGGACGCCAGGACCCTCAGCCTTGGGATAGACCGACGCAATCGCGACAGCAAGTTCCGTCCACGGCACGACGCAGTTCATCTCGTCGAGAAACCGCTCCCGGCGGGCAGGGGTGCGATGCTGTTCAAACGTGACCTTGGCAAACGTCTGTGGCTGCAGGGGGCGCCTCCTCAATCAGAGCTGCGCGACCCTTTATCACATCACGAGAAGAGAATAAATCAGACGTGCACAGGGAAGACTACATTGAGTGCTGATGCTGATGTTCACCGTGCTCGCCGGTGTGCTGATGGTCATGGCGACCGGTGTCGGAACCATGGTCGTGAGCATGTGCATGCTCGTGCGCATGCTCGTGGTTGTGAGTCTGAGCCGATCCGTGCATGTGCTCATGGCTGTGGAGATGCTTATGAGAATGGGAGCCTTTCATAGGTAGTACTCCTTTCAAACGAATGTTTTCTCCATAATACCACTCTTTCTCGAGTCATGGAATACAGGGCGGTGCGTGGATTTCCGGACACAAGTCGGAAAAGTTGGGGAAGCATTGGAATGCGACAGTTTTCAGGAGGAAGATCAAAACTAGAGTGAACTAACGCTGGAGCAGTTTATCCGTACGCGGACAGTTATGATAATTTGGATGAAGAACGCACGATACACGCGAGCTTCCTGTTAAGCAAAGAACTACTGGAAGCTGTATCCGGCGGCCAAAGAAAAGCAGCTTCGTCAGATGAGCCGCCGGTGCGAGCAAGTAACATATGGAAACACGTCCTAGAGGTGTTTATCCGGCGCCGCTAAGAAGAAGGCTGCGCCTGATGAGGCGCCGGTACGAGCGAACTTGGTTTGGTGTCCCCGATACGAATTGAACGTACGACCCGCGGTTTAGGAACACGATTTAGGTAGAAACACCAGTCCATAGCAAAATACACCATACAACGGCAGGTGCAAGCCTCTCAAGGGGTTTGTAGCCTGCCGTTGCTTCTCGTATGTTCCCGTGTCCTCCCCTAACTGTGACAGTTTTCGGATCGGAACCGTGACAGAAACCGGAAATGTTTTTTCGTCAATCATGGTGGGAACACCCCTGGGGGTTTTGCGGCAGGACGGGTGGCATGGTTGAGCCTCTCGGTACGGCCTGATATGGGTACGCTATCATTTTCTGACTGCTCGGCTCCAGAAGGAAGCCCCTCGGGGCTTCCCAAAACAAACGCGCCTCAAAAGGGAACCCTTGAAAAAGGAAACCCTCGCCCTACGATTCAGTCTCTCATCGCGATCAGTCATTTCTTCCGCCACTCCCACGGCGAAACAGGTTCAGGATCAGTCCACACATTCCTCGCCCCTCGTGCTTCCTGCTCCAACCCTTCGAGGATGGTCTCTTCTGGCGCATACTTCCGATACCACCAGCACCAGCCCTCTTTCACCAACTCGTGGAGGAGATACGTCATCGTTTGAGATTTCGCCCCGTTTCCAGAATATAGGGGGCACGATAGACTGTGCCAGCTTGATCGCAAATGTGACCGAGTCAAAACCTTAAACGGACCAAAGTTCGTTCGGGGGGAGCGAACAAAAATCCAAAAATGGCCATTTGCAGAGGCGAGGGAAACAGGCTATGTTCATACTTACGTTTGGGCAAAATTGGTCTTTCTTATTGGCGGCTTTCTCGGAGGGGCTATGTTTCATTATGCACTCGGGTTGATGATCGTCGTGGTCCTCGGGGGTATCTCGGCGCTCGCTGGCGCTGAACAATCCTTTCCTTTGGTCGTGAATCAAGCGGTCCACCACGATGCAGCACCCCCTCGTGGCTCTGATCTCCTCGGGCCTACGTCTGTGGACACGCCCCGGCAAAAAGAGAAACCGCTCCATTATCCGCATCCAGAGGAGGTGGACAAGCCGGTTTCCGACACACCCGTGGTGCCAGCAGCCAACCCAACTGACCATACGGCCATGGACCCGATCAGTATTTGAGAAGAACTGGTTCCGTATATCGTTTTTCACCGATTCAATATCTTGATCGGTGATTGTTGTGGCAGCGTCCAACGGAGCCAGCACCCCAGCATCTTGCAAGTGTTTATACGCTTGAAGGTCTTCCAGGTATCGCAGGTTCAGATAGGCGTCTTTGTAGCCCGACTTGATGAGATCGTAATAACCCGTCACCTGAACGTCGCCTTCCGATGTACCTCTGTATAGCCAATACGGGAGCACCAGGAGGTCCCATCGACCGTTTCGAAACCCCAAACTTTTCAACCAGTCTACTGCGAGCTTCACCTTAGTGGGCCCGTCAACAGCCGGCGGCGTGAGGCTGTAATTCATGGCGTCCACTATTGACGACCAGGGTCAAACATCACCACAAGCATGCAGTATAAGGATTACTACACGTCCAGGGTTGGCACCGGTCCACAATACGCCACCATCCATCAGCCAACGGACAAAAGGAAACCTCCGAAGTTTCTCGACTCTTGGGATAAAGCTGCCATAAGATCTTCATGTGTGCTATTGCTTTCCACCTTCGTCTTTCCCTAGAATAGAACGCTTTTCGGCTTCGGTAGGATAGTGAGCTAGACTAGGCATAGACAGCAGACTTTAACTTCTCTTGGGACGCTAACGGAGAACGATATTATTCGCAATTATTCGCAACGGGAACTATTGCGATGAGGGAAGCAGGGATCTTATAGTTTTTATGGCTGGAGCGTTATTGGGGCGGGTGTTACCTTGCTCTTTGCGCGTCAACCGGGCACCGAGCTGCACGGCCGTCTGCTCGGCTATACCACTCGCGCGAAGGATGATTTAGTGAATATGGGTCAAGAGGCATGGTATACCGCTGTGGAACACGCAAGGAATATTATAACAAGGGAGAAGAGGCGGTTGGCGACGTAGGACGTTCTGCCAAAGAGTTTGCTAAACAAGCCCAAGACGTGGCCAAAGGGGGAGAATGATGAAAATGAGGCATACTTGCGCATCCATATTATTGATGGCGGCTGGAATGCTAGTGTTTACCGGCGCGGCAGTACAGGCCCAGGTAAACCCCCATCTCACCAAATCAGGCCAAACGAAGGGGCCAAGGTACGCAAATCGAAACCTGCCCCCCGATCGAGAAGCTTACCACGGAACAAAACACCGTAAGCCCCATGGACCGCCCGGTAGTATGGGATTGATGCAAGGCAACGGATCATCGGCGGACGGAGGGGGACGATAGGCAGAGGTGGTATAGAGGTCGGCGAGGAGACCCCCGGTCCCCCTCAACCAATTCTGGCCGTCACGGTTGCTATCACGGTTCAACAAAAAAATCGGGGGCTAACCGAAATAAGTCACGGTCGCCCCCGTTTCTTCCCGTAGCCTGCTGTATCTCGCAGACTCAATATTCATGCGTGTTCGGCCACCGCGTTGTCTTGGCTGCTGTGGCTGAGGAAAATGCTACTCATGCGAAGTGAGTCTGATCGATTGGCCGGTCACGCTACGCGGGGATTCTACACCTTTTCACGAATAAAGCATCCCGCTGTGTTGGCTCAGCGCAATCTTCCACACACTGATTAGGGAGATCTCACGATCGATGACGAAGGCCCAGCCCTTCACGGAAACCCTCGATTGGCTCGCGTCGTCCTATCGTGAAACCGTCATGATGATTCTTCGTCGGCACCTAGGGATAGCAAAGTTGCTTGACCAGCCGGGAGTTTTTGTACCACCTACGTATGTTAGTCCTCAGCTCGCAAGCGGGAGGGCTTCGGGAGCGGGTGGTTGTCCCCCGAGGCTCCTGTGCGGACGGACCGTGTTGGAATGCCTCCCCCAGCGTTCCGTCATGATTTGCGCTTCCTTGAGTGTGTAGAAGAGCTCGCCGTTTAAAAACTGCGCCCGCATCTTGCCATTAAACGACTCGATAGAGCCGTTCTCCCAGGGTGACCCTGGCTCGATGTAGAGGAGCGTCACGTCGAGATTCTTCAGCCAGTGTCTGAGCTTGAGAGCGATGAACGCGGGCCCATTATCCGATCGAACATGCATCGGCATCCCGCGACTCAGGAATAGATCCGCAAGGATCAACAGCACATCTTGCGAGCGGATCCGGCGGGCGACAACCGACGCCAGACACTCTCGGGTGGACTCATCGAGGATATTCAGAATCCGAAAGGGTCTCCCATCCTGCGTCCGATCTGCCCCAAAGTCATAGGACCAGACATGATTGTGGTAGGCGGGCCGCAGCCGGAGGCACGCCCCATCGGCGTGCCAGAGTCTGGCTCGCTGGGGCTGCTTTCTGGGCACTGTGAGGCCCTCTTGTCGCCACATGGTATGCACGCGATCTTTCCCCACGTCCCAGCCCTCGCGTCTTAACAGATCCGTCACCGTGCGGTACCCATACCGCCCGTACTCCTTGGCGAGCGCGATGATGCGCTCACGTACCCGCTCCTGGCTCTGGTCCCATCGTGGCCGGTAGCGATCGCCAGACCGGACCTGGCCGATTGCCCGACACGCTCGACGCTCGGACACCTGGAGCATGGTGACGGCATGCCTCACGGCTTCGCGCCGACGGGCCGGGCGTAGAAGTTTCCCGCGGCCACCTCTTTCAAGATGGCTAGATCGAGCGCCTGGTTTGCCACGATCCGCTTGAGCCGCAGAGTCTCTTGCTCCACGGCTTTTAGACGCTTCGCCTGGTCGACGCACAAGCCGCCGTATGCTTTCTTCCAGCGGTAGTACGTTCGCTCGGTAATCCCGAGCTTTCGGCAAGCATCGAGCACCGGCAGGCTTTTGCCGGTTTCAAGCTCGACCGTCCGCAGATGCTGAAGGATTTCTTCGGGTGTGAACCGTTTCCTGGGCATGGTGAAGACCTCCCTGGTTGCGGTCCAGTCCAACATTCAGCCTGGACCAATTTAGCCCGGGTAGGTCAGGTCCAGATTTCCCCTTCTGGGTGCCCGATAGAGTGAACGTCTGTGCCAACTTCCACGGTTCTGGAGTTGCCTGACGGTAGGATGGAAAGTGATGGCGGAGGGGTCTCAATCTTCAACAAAGCTAAGTCCGCTATCTCATCAACCGTTTCCACTGTAGCTCTTCGGGCAAGATCCTTCGTCAAGTCCTGCCCATTGCGAGGCTTAAAGACTACCGCCACGGTCGAATATGGTCAACCACATGATGGTTCGTAATGACGTGCCCCGATTTATCTATAACGACCCCACTGCCCATACTGTCTTTCGTCAAAACTAAGACAACTGCAGGGGCGCATTCACGAAAAAGCCTCTGCTCTTTCTCGCCCCGTGTGCTCTTTAGGATTAAGTCTTATTCAAGATTCTCAAAAACTGGCGAGAGCCTATGAAGAAGCGAAGCATCGGGGACCCGACGCAGACTATTGGCATAACTTTCAACATTTGCGCCGCTTGAGGTGGCAGGCGCCAAGTCCTGAGCTGCTACCAAACCGGACGGCAAAAGAATCGCGAGTTGAACGAGAAGCGCAAAGGCAAACAACTGTGCCATCACAACGCCCTCCTATAACTGGGACTTCAGCATTGCATGAGAGCCATAGAGCGCTCGTCATTGCGGGTTCGTTGGAAAACGGAGAGGGTAGTGTAGTGTCCCATAATTGTATAGACAGTATGGTCCAGTGGTGGTCGACTGCCGGACCATGAGATCCCTTAAGCCGGCGTTGAGTGAGATGGACCGGGCCACGTTGGAGCGAATGAGTCGGAAGGGTAAGGCAGCACAGCGAGACATTCTGCGGGCGCGGATCATCCTTCTGACTGCGGCGGGCGGGTCGGATCTGGCGGTCGCCGAGCAGTTGCGGATCAACCGCTACACGGTGCGGTTGTGGCGGCAGCGGTTCGCCGAGCAGGGGCTGGCCGGGCTCACCTACACCCCAGGCCGGGGCCGCAAACCGGTGCTCAACGACAGCGTGACGGAGTTGATTCTGACCGGGGCCGTTCACCCCCCGCCCCATCGCCAGCGCTGGAGTTGCCGGTCGATGGCTGCGGCCCACCAGGTTTCCAAGAGCACGGTCCAACGGCTCTGGTCAAAGAACGACATCAAGCCGCACCTGACACGGACCTTTAAGATCTCCAACGATCCGCGGTTCGAAGAAAAGTTCTGGGATGTGATTGGCCTGTACCTTAATCCGCCGGACAGGGCGCTGGTCCTCTGCTGCGACGAAAAGAGTCAGTGCCAGGCGATCGAGCGCACCCAGCCCGGCCTCCCACTGGGCGTGGGGCACATCAAGACCACCACCCATGACTATATTCGGCATGGGACGGTGACGCTGTTTGCCGCGCTCAATTATCTGGAAGGCAAGGTCGTGTCGATGCTCGCGCACAAACACCGACATCAAGAATGGCTGAAGTTTCTCAGGCAGATCGACCGGGAGACTCCCGCAGGGGTCGCGCTACATCTGATTGCCGACAACTACGCCACGCACACGCATGGAGACGTCCAAAAGTGGTTGGCCAAGCACAAGCGGTTTCACATGCATTTCACCCCGACATCGGCGTCGTGGATGAACCTGGTTGAACGCTTTTTTCGGGATCTCACCGTCGATGTCGTGCGAGAAGGCAGTTTCAAGCACGTCAAGGAACTCTCCCACCAGATTCTGGCCGACCTGGCCGAACGGAACGCTCATCCAACACGCTACGTCTGGAAAGCCGAGGGGGAGGACATCCTCCGCAAGATTCACCGGGCCAAGCGGGTGCTGACTGTATAGCTATTTGAGAGACGCTACACTAGGGTCCAAACTCAATTATTGAGTTGATAAGTCATTGATGATCCAATGGTTATGCGAGCAAAGGGGGTGGCGCATGACCATGAAGAAGGCACAGACGAATAAACAGTTCTGGCTGGACGACCTGCAATGGTCAATCCTTGAAAAACATCTGCCGAAGAAGCAGCGAGGTCCGACGCGCAAGGACGACCGGCGCATCATCAGCGGCATCATCCATGTGTGGCAATCGGGCTGCCGCTGGCAGGATTGTCCGGCGGAATACGGGCCTTCCACAACGGTTTACAACCGCTATCACCGCTGGGCAAAGCGCGGGATATGGGAGGGCATATTCCGCGACCTGACATCCATCGTCGGCACGCATTACGAGAACAGCATCGATAGCACGATCATCAAGGCGCACCGCTCAGCCAGCGGTAAAAAGGGGGCGGTTCGGAAGCCATCGGTAAAAGCCGTGGCGGACGCACGACGAAAATCCACGCCGCAACGGACGAACCAGGCCGCCCGATAGCATTCCTGCTGACGCCGGGGAATGCCTCGGACATCAAGGCTGCGAAGCCGTTGCTGGAACCTCTCAAAGCTGCCAACCAGCTTCTTGCCGATACAGCGTAGGACAGCGACGATCTGCGGGCGTGGCTGAGAAAACGCAAGACCGAAGCGGTCATTCCCAACAAGAAAACCCGCAAAAAACCGTCGCCATTCAAAAAGCGCCGCTATCGCCAACGCAACAAGATCGAAAGGATGTTCTGCCGCCTCAAAGATGCGCGGCGTATCGCCACACGTTACGATAAATCTGCCAAGACATTCCTCAACGCTATCTGCCTGATGGCCATCGTCTACTGGTGGATTAATTGAGTCTGGACCCTAGGATTTGCCCCTAACGAACCTCTCGACGAAGCGCGAATTCAGAAGATCGGGGTGCAAGTACTTGGGGTCAAGTCTTGTTTCATGCATCCGAATAATTACGCTCTACCCAGATTCGCGCGGAGTTCCTTAAAGAGTCCGACGAGGCAAGTCGGTAGAACAGTCCGACCAAACACCAGGGGGGTATCTCTGCGCAACAATTACGATAATTCGATAAAGAGCGTACGGCACGCGCAAGCTTCTTGGCAAGCAAAGCGGTACTCGAGGAGTGTATCCGGCGGCCCAATGAAGAGCGGCTTCGCCGGATGAGCCGCCGGCACGAGCGAGCTTGGTTTGGTGCCCCCGATACGAATTGAACGTACGACCCGCGGTTTAGGAAACCGCTGCTCTATCCAACTGAGCTACGGGGGCGTGAGCGTAGTTTCAATGGTTTGTAGCTCTCTGTCAACCCCGTTGTTCACTTCCGTCTCAGTTTCAGTTGCCAGTTGGACCGTGATGAATAGTTCCCGGCTTGAGAGCCGACGTCAGGGTTCAGATCCCATGGCAATGACAAGTAATCGCACATCCTTGCCGACGTCTTACTCGCGGATGGGACCAGCGTCAATCGGGAATTGGTGAAAGAGAGTTCCCGCTGGTGGTACCGTAAGTATCTGTGGGAGATACGAGGCTTGAAGCACTAAAGAAGGATGCACGCAACGCCAAGAAAGGTTGTGGACCGACTGAAACCCAGTCCCGCCGTTAGGAATGGTGGACGAGTGCAAGGGTAGGTTATCTGCATCTGGAGGTCCTATGCGGTACGTGTTGCAGCTGGTAGTCGTGGCTTTGGTCTGGGGGAATATGAAGGTCGTCAAAGCGCTTGATGCGGGGAGCCGGGAATCCTTAAGAGGGATCTCTCGATTGGGGGTGGTGGTTGAGGACATCAGTCCCGATGCCTCCGCTGATAGTCTCTCGCAAGATGCGATCCAAACAGCGGCCGAACTGATCCTCTGCTCAAAAGGCATTCGAGTCTTCACGAACGTAGAAAGAACGCGTTTGGGATCAGTGCCATATCTCTATATCAATATCAACATGCTGAAGGAGGAGCTAGGGTTGTACGTCTATGCTGTAAACGTGGAACTCAAGCAAGTAGTTGGCTTGTTGTCGATGAAGAGCGCGCAGGCCTGAGGGGCCACCTGGTCTGCAAGTGTTGTTGGGACAGTGGAGGAAACGAATATGCGCCAAATTATTGCCGATGCGGTCGAGCCTCTGGTCAAAGATTTTGCTCACGATTTCTTGTCGGTCAACCCACGATGAAGGGTGGCCTCTGGTCCTTCGCCCCACGATATCCATGGACACACATTGGGGGCATACTGCCCCTCATTGATGGAGGTGTTCATGGCGAAATCGAAGGTGGAACGAGGCCGCTTCTCCTCGCGCAAAAAGGTGGATGCCGTGCTGCGAGTGCTGCGCGGTGAAGATCTGGATCTGGTCTCCCTCGAGCGGGGGCTCACGGCAGCACGGCTCTCCGAGTGGCGGGACCAGTTCCTTGCCGGTGGCCACGTGAGCCTGAAGAGCCGCACCGCCGATGAGCGGGATGCGGAGGTGGGACGGCTCAAGACTCTGGTGGGGGATCTCACCATGCGCTTGGAACTGTCGCGGGAAGCGGTCCAGCGTTTACGGGGTGGCGCCCCTTTGGCCACCGGGAGGTCGACGCGATGAGCCACACCACGTCGCCTTCTGTCCAGCGTCCGTATGGTGTGGTCCGAGTCTGTCAGGAATGGGGGCTGAGTCGGGCCACATTCTATCACCAGCAACGCCAGCGCACACGGTCGCCCCTCACCCCCGCCAAGCGGGGGCCAAAGACCGCCTATCCAGATGAGGAGCTTACGAGCGCGATCCGGACGGTCATCACGGCTTCGCCGGTTCTCGGGGAAGGCCATCGCAAAATCTGGGCGCGCTTGCGGGCGCGCGGCATTCGAGCCTCGAGGCCCCGCGTGCTGCGGCTCATGCGGCAGGCCGGCCTCTTAGCCCCCAGCCGGGCGCCGCGCGTCTTGGGACCACGGGCCCACGACGGCACGATTACGACCGAGAGCCCGAATCAGATGTGGGGCACCGATGCGACCAGCACCGTGACGCAGCAGGATGGGCCCGTCACGGTCTTCATCGGCGTGGATCATTGGACGCTCGAAGGGATCGGCCTCCATGCCGCGACTCGGGCCACGCGCTTCGAGGCGTTGGAGCCGATTCGCCAGGGCGTCGCCAGCAGTTCGGCGCGTTCTCGGCCGGCAGTGCGACGGGCGTGCAGGTGCGGCATGATCATGGCAGTCAAGACATGAGTGACGACGTTCAGGCCGAGCTCCGGTTTCTCGGGATGACATCGAGTCCGGCATTCGTGCGAGCCCCGGAAGGCAATGGCGTCGCGGAATGGTTCATACGGACCCTCAAGGAGCAGGTGCTGTGGGTCCGAACGTTCCAGACGGTCGAAGACCTCCGGCTCGCACTCCACGACTGGCTACGCGTCTATAATCCTATAAACGGCAGTTGAAGCAGCGGCCTGCTCGGGGATAGCCTGGCTGGCAGCGGATTGGGGGCACATTTCTTCGTACGAAGGGTGACCTGGGTTGTCAATAGTGGACGCCATGAGTTGCCGCCTCACGCCGCCAGCTGTTGACGAGCCCACTGCTGGGCAAACACCCTTCTGCGGTGGGGATATACGTGATGTCGGTGACCCAGGTCTCGTTCGGGCGCGTGGCGACAAACGTTTGGGCCAAGACATTCTCCGCCACCGGCAGCGAGTGCTTTGAATCCGTCGTGGTCGTGAACCAGCGCACCTGTTTGCAACGTAGTCTCAGTTTCTTGCGTAGCCGTTTGATGCGTCCGACCCCAGCGGGGAACCCATCCTCACGCAATTCCGCTTGGAGACGTTCCGGCCCATAGGTCTGCCGGGTGCGCACATGCGCGGCCTGGATCGCCACTTCTAGGCGCGCGTTCTCCTGAGCGCGCTTCGAGGGACGGCGCGTGCGCCAGGCATAGTACCCACTTCGGGACACCTCCAGCACCCGACACAACACACTCAGGGGATACTGGGGCCGCAGCGTCCTCATGAGCGCGTACCGGGCAGCTGCGCCTTGGCAAAGTACGCGGTGGCTTTTTTTAAGATGTCGCGCTCCATCCGCGCCTCGGCCAGGTCGCGCTTCAGCCGAGAGACCTCGGCCTCCAGCTCTGTCACGGGCCGTCGGCTCTCCCCCAGCGTCGCGAGCTGACCGCGCCGGGCTCGACACACCCAGTTCTCGAGCGTCTTGCCCGACATGGCCAGGCGTCTTGCTACCTCTGGAATCGTCAACTTCTGTTCCAGGACCAGCTGCACCGCTTGCTCACGGAACTCCTTCGTATACTGCTGTCGCGGAACTCGTTCCATCTCACACCTCCAGACCTCAGATCATAGGTTGAAGGCGTCCACTTTTTCGAGCCTAGCACAGGCGTGGCTGGATGCCTTGCCGAAGGAGGCACGCCCCGCCATGTTGCACGGGGACGTGGCCTTTGGCAACGCATCGGTGCTCCGCGCGGCCGAGGCTCGAGATCAGCCGTCTCGCACCAAGCTACGCGTCACGAAGCATGTGAAGGCCTTCATCAAGACGCTCTTCCGCTCCACTGCGTGGGAGGAGGCGGGGCAAGGTTGGGAAGGGGTCGAAGATACGCTGCGGCTGTCAGGCTGGAGCCGAACACGGCGGGTCATCGTGCTGCGCCGCCCCCTTACCGGCGAGCTGCTCATGACCGGGACGGACGCCGATCAATCGCGGTTCGACTTCATGGAGAGCGAGGTGCCGACCAAGCGCTATGAGTATGCCGTGCTGGTCACCTCAACCCGGTCCTGTCAGCGGTCATGCAATAATCCCCAGATGCGGTCAGTGAATTCTCCCCACCCTTATTAAGAAGGAGGAGGGAGATGGAGCTTGACGAGACCAACGAGACAACGATCATGCGGCCCCAGGTGGATCACGCTGGGGAGGCATGCATGGTGGATGAGGCACGGTGGGCAGAGTGACCCCGGTTGTCAATAGTGGACGCCATGAATTGCAGCCTCACGCCGCCAGCTGTTGACGGACCCATTGCTGGACAAACGCAGCGGGCGAGCGATTCCCGAGCCGAGAATGCCGCCGCTGACGGTT
>JARFXP010000011.1 GCA_029194675.1 Nitrospira sp.
ATCGCATCGCCCCGCACACCCACATTGAACGTCCATTGCTCATGCGGCGTCCATTGATCTTGCAGCCAAAATTCTTGTCGCGTTTGAATGGTTTGGTTGGATGCCTCCCGCGTAATCACTGGTCCGGAGGGCACGCCGCCACTGTCACCAAACGCAAAAATTTGCGTCGCATTGCTCGCCCGGCTATAGTCGAACTGCATCCCCCCCTTGATCAGGTGCTGATTGTTGAGTACCCAGGTATGGTCCAAGCGAAAGCCCCCGGAATAGGCCGTTCGCCCCTGGTTCGAAGTCTGAGCTGAGTTCACATCGTCCGCGTAGGCTAACGCGTTCAATGGGTCGGTTTGAAAATTCGCTACTCCACGCCGAAAATAGAATCCCAGGTTGAAGAAACTACTCGCATTCACATCATGCCGCCAGACCAATTGGCTATACTGATTGTTTTCGTTTTGGAACTGGTTGATGTCCTTCGAGTTGACAGGGTTGAAGGTCGGATCCTGGGCTTGCAACAGGGCCAACACGCCTTGATCGGCGGTGAGATTGGGAGTCGTGGGAATCTGAAACCTCCCCACAGAGGAGAGAAGAATCCAGCTGAAGTTGTTGCGATTGTCGAGCTGATAGTCGCCGCGGAGATAGGTATTATTCTTCTCGCTCTGATTATGAAAACTCGTGGTGCCCAGCGTCGGAGGGTCGAGCCCTCTGGCGGTGCTGACATAACTGTTCAGAGCGTAGAAGCGGACTTTCTCACCGATCGTCCCACCGTACTCAAACGAAGGGTTCACCGTTTCATAAGACCCGCCGAAACCCTGCAGTGATCCGAACCCCGGCCTCGTGCCGCTCTTGCTCGTGATGTCGACCACCAAAGCCGTCTTGTTGCCGTACTGAGCCTCCATCCCACCCAGGATGATATCGGCTCGTTCCCAGGCGCGGGGCGGCACGATGTCGGCAAAGGCGCCGGTCACCGTGTCGGGAATGGGAATCCCGTCGATGCGAAACTGCTGGTTGGCATGGTCCTGCCGGATGTGCGTCTGTTTGAGCGAGCCATACACCGCGCTCGGCACCGTCAGCATCACTTCATAGACATCGTTGTTGTTCCCTTTCGGAAGAACCTCGATTTCCTTGCGGCTCAACTGATAGGTTGCACTCGATGCTTTATAGGGAATCGGCGGCAGCTGCGAGACGATCTCCAAGGCAATCTCCTGCGTCACCGCCAACGTGAGCGTCACAGGGATCGGCTTATCGGTCCCGATTTTTACGATGACATATTCACTTCTGTACGTACCCTGGACGGCACTGATGGAATAAGTGCCCTCTTGCGGCACTGTGATGATGAACTCCCCCGCCTGGTTCGTGACCCCTTGTGAGACCACGCTCCCTTCCTGATCACGTACCTGGACCATAGCCTGGTCCACTCGCCGAAGATCCTGATTTTGCACAACCCCTTTAATTGTCAGGTTTTGGTCATTCTCCTGTGCATAAACGATTGAACACATACCCGATGCGAGTGCCATAACGATCGTTACGGACGTCGCCACCAACACACACTTCACGACTGGGTACATCATGTCCCTCCGCGCTCACAAACCCATCATCAATGAACGAATGGATGAGGCGCACTGGAATCCCAGGGCCTACCAACCAGGCTGACTGCTTAGCGTGATGGACCAGCTATACTTGAGGAGGAGCGCGGGAAGGACCGACGAGGGAGGGAGCAGCTGATAGAAGAATGGAATCACACGGAGGCTCCTGCTGCCGGACAACATCGCAGACGGTTAATCGTGGAACATCCAGATCAACCGAACCGGCGATATGGTGTTGCACCCATTGACAGATGTCGGTGTCCGAATGTTCGTGACCATCTGAGTCCGCCGCGGCCAGTTCATGGTGGACCTCCTGGGCCACGGCGAACGGCGCCAGTCCCAGGATGATACAGACCATCCCCAACGCGACCCCAACACGGAGCCGCTCGGAAAGAGATCTGAACGTGAGCGAAAACATGGCGGTAGAATAGGCACCCATGGCCAGAATTGCAAGAACTGCGAACAGAGAGCACCATCATACTTGCATACTTGATTGACCGATCGGGTCAACCGGTATGGACTTTTGTTGCCTGATTCGTTACATTGCTACCCCCTTAAAGTGTCAACAAGAACGAGAGATTGGAAGGACGTAACCCCTCATGAATAGACCGATCGACAATCAGCATGTTATTGAAATCAAGGCCTTGCCATCCCCGCGCGCCATTAAGATCAAGCTACCTATTACCGATCAGGCTGCGGCACTCGTCGTCGAAACCCGAGAAGCGATTCGCAGAATTCTCCATGGAAAGGATCGTGACAGACTCCTGGTCATCGCCGGACCGTGCTCCATTCATGACCCCGATGCCGCCTATGAGTATGCCGCCAAGCTCAAGCCGGTCGCCGATGCATTCCGTGACCGTTTCTTGATTGTGATGCGGACATATTTCGAAAAGCCCAGGACCACCGTGGGATGGAAAGGCCTCATCAATGATCCTCACCTTGACGGTACTTGCGATATCGCGACGGGTATGGAGCTGGCGAGAACGATTCTCCTCAAGATCAATCAGATGGGCCTCCCCTGCGGCACCGAATTGTTGGACCCAATCAGTCCGCAGTACATCGCCGACCTCATCAGTTGGACGGCGATCGGGGCCCGCACCACGGAAAGCCAAACCCATCGAGAAATGGCCAGCGGTGTGTCGATGCCGGTTGGCTTTAAGAACGGAACCGAAGGCAGCCTGCAGGTTGCGATTAATGCCATGACCTCCGCCCGCGCGCCGCACCACTTCGTCGGCATCAACGCCGACGGCCAAACGGCGATCATCAAGACCATGGGCAATCCCGACCGCCATATCGTGCTGCGCGGTGGGGGCGGAAGAACCAACTACGAGCCAGAACATGTCGCGACTGCTGAGACCGCAGTAGCCGGCGAAGGTATCGCCCGTCCCATCATGATCGATTGCTCGCACGACAATTCCCGTAAGGACCATACGCGCCAGGGCCTCGTCGCTCGTGAAGTTTTGAGGCAGTTCCGTGAGGGCCGACAGGCGATCATGGGGCTGATGATCGAAAGCAATCTCAATCCCGGCAGACAAGCGTGGAAAGAAGGCGTCGCACTCCTTCACGGCGTCTCCATTACCGATGCCTGTCTTGGCTGGGATGAGACCGAACGTCTATTGACCGAACTCGCCGCGGCAATCATTCCAAAGCCGGTTTTCTAAACTCTATCTTCTCCGGCCATGTAGCTGCGAGCACCAGGCTGCTTACTCGGACAAGGAGTCGCTCACGGCCAATTCACCAATCCTTCGTAGACCCACCAGAGGCCGATCGATGAAAGCAGCACACCGGTC
Organism: Nitrospira sp.; assembly: GCA_029194675.1. Classification (NCBI taxonomy): domain Bacteria; kingdom Pseudomonadati; phylum Nitrospirota; class Nitrospiria; order Nitrospirales; family Nitrospiraceae; genus Nitrospira; species Nitrospira sp. The sequence continues at coordinate 3,368 of JARFXP010000011.1, forward strand.
CATAGCTTGAAGTCCACCTCCGGCATGCGCTGAAGCTTGCCTTTTGCGACGATCACCAGCCACCCCGTTGCCACCAACGCCACGGTCATTCCCATCAATGCAGAACCCCACGCCCCAGACGCCACGGCCAACGCCGAGACGATCATGCAGATTTCGAAGGCTTCGATTGCGGCGCTTTTCGTCATGACCAACGTCGTGAAGAAGTTGAACCTTGTTCCACCCGATTCGCTGCTGCTTGGAAACTCCCGCAGAGGATCGTCAACCCACCTCGGCCGTTGCTTGTGCCGCTTCCGACGAACGGACTTGATCAACCAGGACCCGCCGAGCCAGAGCAAGAGGATGCCGACCACGCATTGGAAGAGATGAATGGGAGTACGCGCGAGCCATGGCCAGGCGGAATAGGCTGGGAGAGCGATGAGCAGATTCCCCAGCACCGTTCCGATGATCGCTTCCTTGACGGAGCCGGTTCGAGCCAACGCATAGGCAATCACGGCGGTTTCTAGAAATTCGACGCCGGTGCCCGCAAAAGACGCAAGACATACCTGTAGATTCATAGGAAGAGTGCTGGAGCCCATCCGTCACGAACATTGCACCGCGATATCCCTGTCGGACCTGAACGCTACTTCGAGAAGTATCAGATTAAGCGAGGCACAGTCGAGGACCGCCTCACCGGAGCAACGTCTGGGCGGTAGACGCGATGCGTTGGTTATGCCGCCTTCGCCCGGCTGGACCAGAATCCACCGGCGATCAACGCGAGCGTCAGCGCCTGGAGCATGAGGCTCTGCGCGCTTGGGTGGATTCCCAACATCGGCAGTGAGAAGAAACGCACCGTCGTCGTTTCCAGCACGCCTGCTTCTTGCAGTGCCGCGACCCCATTCCCCACAAAGACGACGGCCATCAGTGCCAGCAGACTGGAGGTGACCGTGAAAAACGGCCCGATCGGCAGACGCACGCTGTAGCGAAGGATCATGCCGCCGATCAGTACCAGGAGCAACGCTGCGGTGGCGATGCCCCACAGCACCGCGCCCTGCCCTGCCGCACCGGCCTGCGACCACAATGTTTCATAAAACAGGATCACTTCGAACAACTCGCGATACACGACGAGGAACGAGATACCAGCCATCGCCCACAGTGTGCGCTTGCCCAGCGCGGCATTGACCTGCTCGCGGATGAAGCGGTTCCAGGCTTGCGCGTTCGCGCGGTTGTGCAACCACCAGCCGACGTATAGCAACATGGCCGCAGCCAGCAGCGCTGTGATGCCTTCGGTCAGTTCGCGACTGGCGCCCGAGATGCTAAGGGCGTAGCGAGCGATGATCCATGTGATGCCGCCCAGCGCCAAGGCTCCGATCCAACCGGCGTGGATGTAGGGTGAGACATCATGTCGCCCCGTCTTGACGGTGAAGGCAACGATGGCTGAAAGCACCAAGATCGCTTCCAATCCCTCGCGTAACAAGATCAGCATGGAAGTTACGAAGGCCGTATTCGGCGATAAGACGCTGCCGAAGAGCGCATCATCGGCGCGGTCGAGCAGTGCCGTGACCTTCGCCGTCTGGGCTGTCACGGTCTCGAACGATCGGCCCTCCTCGATGGCCGCGCGTAGCGCCATCATCTCGCGCTCGATTTCCGTGCGCAGCGGCGCATCAACATTGTCCAGCGCCGATTCGATCAGCTCGAAGCCGTCAAGGTAGGCCGCGATCGCCATGCGCTGTGCATCTTCTCGGTTGCCATTCGCATAGGCTTGCGCTGTTTCGTCGAGTTTAGTACGGGAGAAAGCCAGCGGCCTCTGAGCGGCGGCTTGCAGGGCATGTGGCTGTTGCGTCAGGTACGCGCGCACGGCGTCCATCGATGAACCAGGAGAGGCTTGCTCACTGGGCGCCTCTAACACCAGCCTGTGCAGACTTTCAAAAACTGTTCTGCCCTCGCCTTGCCGCCACAGTGCCTCCCCTTTCGCCACTGCTTGAGAGCTGGCTCGCAGGCCGCCGGCAAAGAAGGCCAATGCCCAGCGGTCGGCCTCGGAAAGTTCGGTGAAGGCGCGCATCGGCGTGCCGCGCACGCCAAGCGTAATGGTATTGTACAGGCCGTACAGACTTCGCTGGCGCATGCGGTTCTCATCCTGTAGGTCGCTAGGCGCCGGTTCCATACCATTGGCCAGTAGTCCGTCGCCGCGACCCTGCGTGCCGTGGCACGCGGCGCAGTGTTGAGCAAAGAGTCTCGCGGCCTGCTGGAGGTCGGGAGGTTGTTGTGGCGCCACACTCAGCTTCCACGCTTGGATCACGCCCATGCGCAGCCGTCCGGTGAGTGCGGAAATTTCGCTGCCAGGAGCCTTGGCTTCGATGCGCGCGAGAAGCCCGCGAGCCTGCTCCAACAACGTCGGCTGCTCGGGAACAGCGGGCAACTGGCCGAGAAGGACTACGGCCTGGGTGGCGAACTCGTGCTGTTCCGCGTACTCCTCTACGTTCACCACCTTGCCATCCTGTACGACCCCGGGGTAATCCATACCGACATAATCCAGCATGTGGACGATGGTCTGTGCCCTTTCCTCGTCATCCGGCGCTGCCATCGCAACGCCGTGCACGATCGAGGCCAGCAGCATCACCGTCAGCCACCACGAGAGCGAGTTCGTCAAGAACAACAAGGTACGTATAGGCTTCATTGCGTCTCGATTTTCCGTGGGCTTCATCCTCTCCCGTTCATGGTCTGCTGTACTTCATTGCGCTAGATGCCTCCACCTCTTTCAGACGCTTCCGCCCGGCTCATGCTGCTGCCTCAGCTATGTCAGGGGTAGTAACACAGCGCACTGAAAAGTATGTGCTTGAGTTCTAACTCCATGTGCAACACTGCAAGCCCAGCTGGGCTAGGGTGTTGCCATGCGAACGAGATCATACCGTCACCTGAGTGCCGACGAACGTGAGACCGTGAGCCTGGGATTGGCCCGGGGCCATTCGCTGCGGATGATGGCCCGAGTGTTGGACCGCGCGCCCAGCACCCTGAGCCGGGCATATGCCCGCAACACGCCCCGAGGCCAACCGTATCGGGCCTGCACGGCGCAGCCCCAGGCGGTTGCCAGATCCCAGCCCCCTCGACGCTCCCGGAAACTTCTGGATCCCTGGCTGTGGCAGTATGTCCGAACCCAGCTGACGCAGGGCTGCTCGCCGGAGCAGATTGCCGGGCGCCTTCGACGCGAGTATCCTGACGACATGGGCCGACGCCTCTCGGCTGAGACCCTCTATGCGGGCTTGTATGTCTTGCCCCGTGGGACCCTGCGGAGCGAACTGCGGGCGGCCCTGCGTCAGGCGCGCAAGGCGCGTCGCCCTCGGTCGCGAGGGACCGATCGACGCGGCCAGATCCCTCACATGACGTCCATTGCCGAGCGCCCCGCCAACGTGGCCGCTCGCACCGTGCCAGGTCACTGGGAGGGCGACTTGCTGAAGGGGGCCCGCAATGGGTCGGCCGTCGGCACCCTGGTGGAGCGGACGACGCGCCTGGTCATCCTGGCCCGGATGGAAGGGACGGATGCGACGAGTGCCCGCGCGGGCTTCACGAAGAAACTCCGACACGTGCCTGCCGCGCTGCGCAAAACTCTGACCGATGATCGGGGCAAAGAGATGGCTGAGCACGAGCGCTTGGCCCAACGGCTCGCGATCCGCGTCTTCTTTGCCGATCCGCATTGTCCCTGGCAACGAGGTCCCAACGAGAACACGAATGGCCTGCTGCGCCAGTCCCTGCCCAAGGGCACGGACCTCTCGGTCTACACCCAACGCGAGTTGAACGCCATTGCCCATCGGCTGAACACGCGCCCACGCAAATGTCTCGACTTTGCCACGCCTCTGGAAGTCTATGCGCACCTGCGCCATCATTCACCCGTTGCACTTGGAACTTGAAACCGCCGCGTAATTAAATATTACCGCGAAAACTAACGTCGTTCGTTTACCTGGATCCCGCTGGCCCTGCGAAGCGCATCGTCGACGGTCAGGCTCGTTGATCGTCAATGAGGTCGCGAGTGACGACTGGCGCAGATCTCGGAATATCGAGAATCGCGGTATCAGGATACCGTCGAGAACTCGTTGCGGCACAAGGCCCGACAGAGGTCCGTTCCGTCCATGTCCGCTGACCATCATTGCATCCTTCCCTTCCACACCTTCCAATGTTGACGCACATCCGGTCAGCCCCGCGGGTAGGATCGTGAGCAGTATCGCGACTGTACGGGACGATATTGACATGCTCGGTTCTTCCCAGAGGGACAGGAGCGAATGACGCGCATATTTTGGCAAGTGCCTGTGCGACAAGTCAATGCGGACCTCAACGTCCCGACCGGGCGTGATTCTCAGCATCAGTGGCACGGGGAATAGCTACGATGATGCAGCGGTCGAGAGCTTCTGCAGCTCGCTGAAGAACGTGCTGGTCCACCATCGCCGCTTCGGGGATCAGACGGACGCGCGCCAGGCCGGGGCGGAATCTATTGAGCCAAAATTCCGCGGTTGATCGGTCTTGATGTAGAATCAGCGACCAAATTCTCTTGTCGGCACAGGAGGTTTGGCATACGAACTCGCCGCCCTGCAGCGTCACCGCTATACCCAAAGATCCGCTTCGCGTGCACCGACCATCCGATCACGGTGTGGGCCGGAGCCATCTTGCTGCGACTGTACTTCTAGCTGATCGGGCTGCGCGCCTCGGAGACCGTCGCCAAGCGAAATGAGTTCGTCCTGCAGCGGATTCTCGTCCTGAAAGTCGAGCAACCGCTCTGAGGCTATCGAGGCATCTGGGCCCATCTGCAGGTTGCTGCGGCTGATGTTGGCCCATGCGCTGCTGGTGGAGCCGGTGGGCTGGACCTACCTTGTCCAAGTCCTGGATTGACACACGAAGAAGATTGTCGGCCACGATGCCGGGAGGCAAGCGAAGCGCACTCACTGGCTCCTGGTGGTGGAGCAGACCGAGCAACACCAATTCCCGGCGTGAGTCCAGAGTCAAGGGCTGTCATTGATGAGCGACACTGGGTTTCAGCCACGTCGGCAGCCTTCATAAAGGCGTACGCGACGTTCGGGATCTCCCAGCCGTTCACGAGCGACAACAATCCGAACGGGAACACCGACATAGAACGGCTCATGCGGACGCTGAAGGAAGAACTCCTCTGGCTCCGGGAGTGGGCGAGTGCTCTGGACCTGGAACGCGCCCTGGCGGCGTGGGTCGATTTGTACAACACAAGGTATTTGCATTCGACTCTCGGGTATCGGAGGCCGTATCAGTTCGAACAAGAGCATCGAGCTACTGTGAGGAACACAGACAGCCTTTCAATCCCGAGAGCTTCTGATCAGTCGAGACCTGTGCGCCTTGGCTCGTTCCTGTTTGGGTTGGTCCTGACCAAGCTCGCATTCTTGGTTATGGCATAGAGCTGAAACCAGGCTCCTCGGCGGCGAAACTCCTCTTGACCACAAGGCAGGGAACGCGAATATCCATCAGTTCATTGAAAGGATATGTGTGATTCCAACATCTATCGACATCCCCACTTGTGAAGTGTGGCCAGGAAAAGCTAGAATATGAACTTCAGCCCTACGAAATAGGTGACGCGGCTACTTGAATCTCCAATCGGAAGCTTTCTTGTCCAACGCACTTCAGCAAGCGTTGGCGTTTCAGCAATCGTTATAGGTGTCGGCACATAGACTTTCAATACCTGTTCGATATCCGGGGCTCGGTCCATAAGAACTAACATCCCTCCGCTGCTAATATTCAGGGATAACGCTTTCCCCCCTTTGACAACATTGGCATTTCCTACCTCTGACGCTGTCATCTCATAAAGAATTGGCCGCAGCAGCGCCGCCCGCTCACTATGGTTTTCATGGCTATCTCTTATCGACCACTCCCATTCCATTGACCCCACGTCCATTCCTCCCCTTAGTAAGATCCTAATTCCTCGGGTTGAAATTGTGTTCTTAAGCAGGATATCGGCTATCCGGACCTCGGCAGGCCTTGTCCGAACGAGCCCCGTCGCCTAATGTCAAATCTATGCGGACTATATTTATCGCATCCTGGATCGACAATACCAATGACGTAGGCTGCTTCCTCAAAGGTATATGTTGACTCCCTCGGAAGTGTTAGGTACTATTCCTGCGTTACCCTAGAGTTTGTTTTTGGACCCAGCTGAGGCTAATTGTTTTTGAGACTCTATATCTCATTAATTTTTCGTGATGTCCTAACACACTTATGACACAAGCAGTTAAAGGTATTGATCAAACAGATGCTCTTGCTGATCAGAGGGCAGGGTCTGGGATAGTGGTGCTGTCAGCATCCATGCAGCTTCTGCATATGAATCGACAAGCTACGGAACTTGCCAAAAAGATCAATGCCGTCGACCAGGGGAGAACTACTACGATCTCAGCGCACGGAGTCCTTCCAACAGCGCTGACGGAGCTTTGTGCGGAAATTATTAAAGCCCTTCACATACGCACAGAAGCCAAGGATTGGGAACAATTCGAACTCAAGCGCATAACGGGTGACCCTAATCAGCCTATCCTTTTAAGAGGCTTTGGCTTACCGGATCGAGGAGGCATCCAAAACGCCCGGCTTGTGGTTACCATGGAAGAGTTGGGTCGGAAACAAAACCTCAATACAGAACATGCTCGAGAACGTTTTCAGTTGACCAACCGCGAGCAATCAGTCGTTGAAAATCTGGCAAAAGGCTGGACCAATAAGGAAATCGCCAATGCTCTCCAGATTACTGAACAAACTGTAAAAGAACACATTAAGCACATCATGCGAAAGACCAACGCTACCACCCGTACTGGAATTCTCGTCCAAATCTTCAATTCTTGAACACGTCGATGTGTCAATGACGCAACAGTGAGTCGAGATTGACACATTGCTACCAGATGAGTCCGTCAAACTCCCTGATTTTAATTACGATTCCAGACGATATTTGTCAGGCCTACCATTTGCATAAGTTCTCTCATTTGGAGCTAGATAATAATGAAGTGTGACGCGTTCAAAGAAAGGCTGTTGGTGGGGTTATTGGGGGTAGCGATTCTTGCCTCAGGCTGTACAACCGGTGCTTCGTCCCAATTGACAGAAGTAAGAAATAGCGGTTTCATGTCACTGTGGAATACCTATGCCGATTGTAAATCAACCTCTGATCTAGCTCAGGCGAGTTCAGATCTGAAGCAACTGCGCTCAGCTAGCCAAGAGGTGAACGAAGGGTTTATCCTGCCGCTGCCAACTCACCTTGAGCGTCTAGTGGCCAACCCAACGAGCCGGGTGGCGGTTGATGTACAAGCAATGGCTGCCTCGTGTGCGCTATACAGCGGAGAGCTAGCCCTTAACCAAGGGCGGACTGATATCGCTCGCGATCTCCTAGTTTCGCTCATCACGCTCCATAAGCCAGAAAGCTCTTACTACGTTCTAAGGGCAAAGACGTTGCTGGCAAGACTTGAGCAAGTGGTCAATGTTTCCTTCAACGTTCGCTAGCTCTCTCTTCTTTCTCTCTGCAGCCAGTTATATAAATCTACATAGAGTTTTGCCGATCGATTCCAAGACAGGTCGGTCTTCATCCCAGCGTGGATCAAGGATTGCCATGTCTGCCGCTCTTTATACACATACAGTGAGAGCAAGAGCGTCGAGAGCAGAGAGTCAGCCGAAGCATCAATGAAATGGAAGCCAGTTGCCTGCCAAGATTTGACCGTTGAAGGTCGAAATGGAACAACGGTATCCGCCAACCCTCCGGTACGACGAACAATAGGTACCGTGCCATACCGAAGGCTATACAGCTGACTGAGACCACATGGCTCATAGCGAGACGGCATAATTACCATGTCAGCGCCGGCTTCCAGGCGATGTGCCATCTGCTCATCAAAACCAAGATGCAGGCCAATGTGATCAGCATATTTGGCTTTGGCTGCACTAAATTGTTGTTCCAACTGGTGATCTCCCGTACCGAGCACTACGATTTGTGTATCTAGGGACATGAGTTCAGGCATCACATCTATCAAGAGATCAAAACCCTTCTGAAAGGTCAGCCGACCGATCACAGCCAACAAGGGAGCATCACGATTCGGCAATCCGAGCTCCCGTTGTAGCGCTCGCTTGCATGTAAGTTTTCCAGACAAATCACCAACCCCATACTGCGCCGGCAGGTAGGGGTCACGCTCGGGATTCCAGATAGCAACGTCGATGCCATTTGTAATCCCTTTGACGCCATCCGTACGGTTTGCCAACACGCCTTCCAAACCACATCCATATTCTGCGGTCATGATCTCCCTTGCGTAGGTAGGACTTACCGTGGAAACAGCATCGGCAAAGACGATGCCGCCTTTCAGACAATTAACTGACCCATAGAACTCGAGGCCGCTTGGGGAAAATAGCGATGGGGGAAGTCCAGTCTTCGCAAACTCTTGGCCAGGGAAGGTTCCTTGATATCCCAGGTTGTGCAGAGTCAGGAGCACATTTAGTTGTTCGAGTCCCTTATACTCGTGAGGAAGAGTTTTCAGATACACTGCGCACAGGGCTGTCTGCCAATCGTGCAAGTGCAGCACATCAACCTTCTCCCCCCGAGTCTCGATCAGGCTACGCACGACTTCAAGAACCGCACGACAGAACAGGACAAACCTCTCTAGGTTGTCCGGATAGTCGTGATGGTCTTGTTGGTAAAGTCCCGAGCGGTCAAAGTAGGGATCGTATCGCACAAACAATACCCGCAACCGATTCAATGTCCCTATCACTGGTACATTCTCTTCTTCCACCGTTATGTCTACGGGCTTCCCATTCACCGGAACAGAAAGTCGCATGGCCGGTTGACGAGACTCACCGGATGCTCGACCTCGGTAATCAGGCATCAGCAATGTCACGTGATGCCCCAACTTCGTCAGCTCGATCGCCAACGCGCCTACCACGTCGGCCAATCCGCCCGTCTTGGCATACGGAACCGCCTCGGAGGCTGCCATCACGATGTTCAATCCGTCTCCTAATGTTGGTGTCATGCGGAGTATTAGCCGGAGGACCTAGGGCCGGGGAGCTTCGTCAAGCCTGGTTCTGAATCGATCCTCATAGGCCCAGGATTTGGCAAGGGCATGCAACTCCTCAGCTTTGAGTTCTTCCTTGTAAACAAGGTGATCATTGAGAAATACTAGGAGCCAACCACGATCCGGGTATGCAAAATACACCCCTTCGCCCGTATCCACGCCAGCCTTCCACCCCCTAGGAGCCTCTCCTGTGGTTACGCGCGATCGCGGAATGACAGTGTAGTCCGGCATCACAAAAAAATAGGTAAATTCACTGTGGTAAAGCGGCGGTTTCCCCCAGACATTCACCACTGCCCTGGTGGTGATTTGATCGAGCACAAGGTTATTGGCTTGTACCAGTTGTTCTTGCTGCTCCAGCGTCGGCATGCTCTTGCAGCCTACGATCCATACGAGTATCAACACTCCACTTAGACACCGTATCGCCGCCCCAATTGTAGCAACAGAAATATTTGTCATCGTGTATCCGAGCCTCACATAAGTCGGCGGGATTTTGGCTCAACCGGTTTCACCGGCTGACAGATGTCGCACTGACATAATTTTCTTAGCAATGAATAAGCATAGATACCGGTATCGTGACCGTCGCTCCATTTGAACTGCAAGGCGTAGCGTCCTACCGGCTCGATATCCTGGAGCATAATCAAGATCGGTACATCCTCTGACTTAAGACGCCGCTCGCCTGTCCACTCATCGACGCAGGCCGCGCAGGGACAATGCTGCCGCAGATAACGTACCGGATAGATGCCCTTGTGGCCATCGCTCCACTGGATTCCCAGCACTCCCTTGTCGAGCCACTCCATATCTTGAGGCTCCAGAGCAGTGGCGGCCATGTGTTCACCTCTCCTCATGTCTGGTTCATCCTGGCGATGCAAGCGATAGGAAGTCAACCGGTGGTAGCCGTTTCCCAGCAACAACTGTGACATACCCTTCAATCGCTTCCTCCACCTCATTGCGCACTTGCCCCGTAGCTCGCAACCGTGTGAGTACCGTAGGAGCCAGTCGAATGGCTTGTTGGAGGAACAAGCGGCTGCCTCGTGAGAATGCGACACATTGAACTCGTTGACGTGAGGCACAGGTCAGGCAGACGATACCTCCGGCGGTCGGAGAAAATTGAGGCTCTCCGATGAAATTCGTCTTCCCACAGGCGGCGCAATGATCAGTCTGCGGGCGAAACCCCGTCAACCCGAGCAGCCTGACCTGAAAAAGGAGCGCCGTAAAGGTCGAGTCTTCGGTTTCGTGGAGCGAGACGAGCCCCTGCTCCAGGGTATCAAACAAGAGCGGGTCCGGATCTCCATCCGGCGTGATCGCTGCTACGACGTTGACCATCCGTGCCGCCGAGGCCATCAAGCGAAGGTCTTCCCGCAGCACTTGAGAGGACCGTACCAGATCGACATGCGAAATCCGAAATAGGGAATCTCCCCTTTTCTCAAATAGATTCAGGCGACACACGCTGAACGGTTCGATCGCACCCCCGAAGCGGCTTTTCTGACGGCGGGCACCACGAGCTACGCCTCGGATTTTACCCAGACTCTTGGAATACAAGGTCACGATTCGATCGGCGTCGCCCCACTTGCGGCTCCGCAGGACGATTGCCGTCGTCTTTACCAGAGGCATCGCTCTCTCCACTCCCATCCGCGATAGAAGCGTGGGGACGCACCAGTCCCTGTCACCGGAGATACTCCAAGAAAAGAGTGGCCAAAGTCAGGTAGATTGTAATACCGGTGATGTCGTTCGCTGTCGTGACAAAGGGACCAGCCGCAACGGCTGGATCGACGCCCACGCGCTTGAGGAGAATCGGCATAATCGTCGCCATACTGGTGGACACGAGAAATGCGATGATCAGCGAAGCTCCGACGACCATGCCCAAAAATCCTTGATGCAAAACCCAGGCGACCAGGGTCAGTGTCACCCCGCAGGCCAACCCCATAACCAACCCTATCTTCGCTTCCCGAAAAAAGACAGGCCATACATGGGTGAGTTCCACAGAGCCGATGGCCAACCCGCGAATAATCAGCGTCGAGGATTGCAGCCCCACGTTACCGCCCATCGCGGCGATCACGGGAATAAAACTCACGATCGCCACAACTTCCTGAATCGTATAACGGAAATACCAGAGGATCGCACCGGACAGGAGACTGCCGACCAAATTGGTGAAGAGCCATGGCAACCGCAGTTTTGCCGAGCCGAGACTCGAAGACTTGGAGCCGGTTTCTTCTTCAATCGCCCCGGCCATCTTCAACATGTCTTCGGTCGCTTCCTCCCTGATCACATCCACCACGTCATCAACCGTGATGATGCCCACGAGTTTGCCGTCCCGTTCCACAACCGGAATAGCCAGCAAGTTATAGCTGGCCACCTGGCGCGCGACTTCTTCTTGGTCCACGTCGATCGCCACACTCATGACCTCTCGCGCCATGATATTTTTCAGTGGAGTTGTCGGAGGAACGGTGATCAGTTGCCGGAGCGAGAGGACACCGACCAGACGATCATCCTTGTCCGTCACATAAATATAGAACACCATTTCGGCATCGGTGGCTTGCTGCAACCGACGGATCGCTTCCTGTGCCGTGGCATCTTCCGGCAAGGAGAAGAACTCCGTGGTCATAATCGCGCCTGCCGTATCCTTCGGATACTTCAAGATGTCGGCCACCTCGGTCGAATCCTCGGTTTTCATCAAAGCGAGAATTTCTTTGCTGCGCTCTTCGGGAAGGAATCCGAGAATGTACGCCACATCATCGGGACCGAGGTCTTTCAAGAGCCACGCAATGTCGGAATGCAACAGATCTGCGAGTACTTGTTGGATACTGTCGCCGTCGAGTTCACTGAGCGCTTGCCCGCGTTTGCCTTCGCCACGGACCAGCTCGAAAATTTCACGCTTTTCCTTCGGAGAGGAGAGATGGGTCACGACTTTAGCGATGTCCGCGGGATGCATACGCCCCAACATCTTGGAGAGGTTCGTAATAGCTCCGCGTCGCAGTAACTTCTGCACAGACTGGATCACAATGTCCGATTTCGTCTGCCCGCGTTCGGTCTGATCCCGCAAGATTTCGCGCAACACATCGCGCTCGGAATGGCGAGGTCGCTGATCCGTCACTCGCGGGTCTCTCGGTCGTTCCGTCTGCATGTCCGTTTCGTCAGTACCCTAACTGCACCAAGGCCTGCTCGTCCTCCCGCCACGCCTTCTTCACCTTCACCCACAGTTCAAGGAACACTTTCATGTCGAATAGCTGTTCCATGTCCAATCTGGCCTGCGTACCGATCGATTTCAAACGCTCTCCTTGTTTGCCTATGAGGATGCCCTTCTGCGTCTCTCGCTCCACCAAAATCGACGCCCGAATCTTCGCCAATTTCCCCTGCTCGACGAACTCATCGATTTCGACCGCAACCGCATATGGCACCTCCTCCTCCGTCTCTTGCAGCACCTTCTCACGGATCATCTCAGCCGCCAGCGTTCTCATCGTCTGATCTGTCACGACATCATCGCCGTAGGCTCCTTCTCCAGACGGAAGATAAGAGACGGTCACGGCCAATAACCGGTCAACATTGTCGTCGACCTTGGCGGAAACCGGCACGATCTCCGTCCACGCGAAGAGTTTGCCATAACTGGCGAGAATCGGAAGCAGCTTCTGCTTGTTGACGAGATCGATTTTCGTGACGACAAGGATGACCGGGCGCGGCTGTTTGGCCAATACGTCCTTCATATGTTTTACAGCGGTCAGATCTCCAGGACCCGGTCGGCTCGTCGCATCCATGAGCATGAAGAACAAGTCCGCACCTTCCATGGTCTCCACGGCCGTACGCACCATTCGCCGATTCAACAAGTGCTCGGGTTTATGAAGCCCCGGCGTGTCAAGAAAGACAATTTGTGCCCCTTCCACATGTACGATGCCCATAATACGGGTCCTTGTGGTCTGAGGCTTACTCGAGACAATCGAGATTTTTTCACGCAGCAGGCAATTGAGCAGCGTCGACTTGCCGACGTTGGTCCGGCCAATGATGGCCACCGTTCCGAACTTCATGGCTTCGAGAAAGGTTGTGGGGTTTTCTCTGGATCCGGCGCTAATTGATACACAGTTTCGCCCTTGCGCACATAGCCCAACTGCTCTCGAGCCAACTGCTCGATCTTGGCGGGGTCATGCTGGAGACGGGTAATATCTCGCTGCAGTGTGGCATTTTCTCGACGTAAAGCCGAGAGTTCTTGCTCTAAATTTCTGGCGTGATCACGCATAGAAAGATACCGCGTCAGGCCCATTTCTCCGGAAAACAAGGCCCCAAACAACCACACACAGCCACCAGCGCCGATCATCTGCATGACGATAAGCATGCGCTGCCGCCATTCCAGCCACTGCCGTCCACGATTCTGCTTGATGATCATCTGCCCATCCACCGACTACCGAACCAGTTAACAGGCTGTTGAAAAATGATGAAAACCGTCTGAATCTCCTGCTTTGCCACATTAGACCATGGCTTGCACTGCCTCTCGACCACGATAGAGCGCCACGCCTCCCAACTCCTCTTCGATTCGAAGCAATTGATTATATTTCGCCACGCGATCCGTTCGAGACAAGGATCCCGTCTTGATCAATCCGCTGTTCGTGGCGACCGCCACGTCCGCAATCATAGTATCTTCGGTCTCACCCGAACGGTGTGAGATGATTGCCGTATAGCCCGATCGCTTCGCAAGCTCGATCGCATCCAACGTTTCCGTCAGGGTCCCGATCTGATTGAGCTTGATCAGAATCGAATTCCCGATTCCTTCCTTGATGCCCTTCGAGAAGATTTCGACGTTGGTGACGAAAATGTCGTCCCCGACGAGCTGTACCCTTTTGCCCAGCTTTTCCGTGAGGACCTTCCAACCCTTCCAATCCAATTCACTCAGCCCGTCTTCGATGGAGAGAATCGGATAACGATCCAAAAGCTTGCCGTAGTAGCTGATCATCTCATCGGAGGAACGTTCCGAGTTCTTTTCGGCTTCGAGAACATACCGTCCCTTGTCGTAGAACTCGCTCGCCGCACAGTCCAACGCCAAGGCGATATCCTTTCCGACCCTATAGCCAGCGTCTTCTATCGATTGCGAGATCAAACCCAGCGCCTCTTCGTTGGATTGCAAATCCGGGGCGAACCCGCCTTCATCTCCCACGGCCGTGTTGAGACCCTTCTTCTTCAAGAGGGCCTTCAACGAATGGAAGACCTCGGTGGCCATTCGGAGGGCCTCGCTAAATCGGCTCGCACCTACCGGCATGATCATGAACTCTTGGAGGTCCAAACGATTATCAGCATGGGCGCCGCCGTTGATGATGTTCATGAGCGGTACCGGAAGCACTCGAGCATTCGTCCCTCCGAGATAACGATAGAGCGGCTGCCCTGTTTCACTCGCCGACGCCTTCGCCACGGCTAACGAGACACCTAAGATCGCATTGGCTCCCAGCTTACCTTTGGTCTTCGTCCCATCCAACGCAATCATGGCTCGATCGATACCGGCCTGATCGAATGCTTCCTTACCAAGTAATTCCGGGGCAATAACCTTGCTGATGTTCGAGACCGCCTTTGAGACTCCCTTTCCCATCCATCGTTTCTTGTCCCCGTCGCGGAGTTCGATCGCTTCTTTTTCCCCCGTTGAGGCGCCGGATGGAACGGCCGCCCGCCCCTTCGCGCCACTTTCGAGCGTCACTTCGGCCTCAATCGTCGGATTGCCCCGTGAATCGATAATCTGTCTGCCCTTGATTTCTCTAATCGCACTCATACTGCTCATCCCTCTCTTGTTAGGCGCTCAGCTCCTTCTTCAGTAACTCGTTGACTTTCCCAGGATTTGCTTTCCCTCCGCTCGCCTTCATCACCTGCCCCACGAGGAAACCCAATACTTGTTGTTTGCCTTCCTTGAACTGCGCAACCTGCCCGGGATTCTTGTTGAGGATCTCTTCGATGAGCTCCGCCAGCGCCCCTTCGTCAGAGACCTGTGTCAACCCTTTTTCCCGCACAATCTGTTCGGGAGTCTTCCCGCTGCTATAAAGATTGGGAAAGATTTCACGGGCGACCTTTAGGCTAATCGTGCCTTTGTCCACCATCTGCAAAAGACTCACCAGCCGTTCAGACGTGACAGGCGACGCTGAAATATCTGTCCTGGAATTGTTTAGCTCTCTCGTCAACTCTCCCATCACCCAATTACTCACGGTCTTGGGTTGATTAAACTGCTTCACGCAAAGTTCGAAGTAGTCCGCCATGCTCTTCGAAGCCGTCAGAATAGTGGCATCATATTCAGGCAACCCATAGTCCGACACAAATCGCTTCGTCCGCACGGCCGGCAGTTCGGGCAAGTCGGCACGGAATCCTTCGATCCACTCATCGTCCAACTTCAACGGCACCAAATCAGGGTCCGGGAAGTACCGATAGTCATGGGCTTCTTCTTTGGAACGCATGACCGCCGTTTCACCACGTTCGATGTTCCAGAGCCTCGTTTCCTGGCGAATCGTGCCTCCCTCGCTCAAGACCTTGGTTTGCCGCTTGATCTCATACTCGATCGCATCCTTCACATATTTGAAGGAGTTGATGTTCTTCAGCTCGACTTTCGTCCCAAACTCCTTCTGCCCAGACGGACGCAGCGACAAGTTCGGCTCACAGCGAAAGCTCCCTTCTTCCATATTCCCGTCGCAGACCTCCAAGTACATTAAGATATCCCGCAATCCTTTCAGGTAGGCCACCACCTCATCAGCCGAACACATGTCCGGTTCCGTCACGATCTCCAATAGCGGCATGCCGGCGCGGTTCAGATCTACCCGGCTCCCACCGGTGCCGGTCTCATGGATATTTTTCCCGGCATCCTCTTCCAAATGCGCGCGACGGATGCGGATTCGTTTTGTCCCGCTACCATCACGAATCTCAATCCACCCGTGATTGCAAATCGGGGACTCATATTGGGAAATCTGATAGCCTTTGGGTAAATCCGGATAGAAATAATTCTTCCGGGCAAACTGGTTGTTCGTATCAATCGTACAGTTCAGCGCCAACCCTGCACGAACCGCCATTTCGACCGCCGTTCGATTGATAACGGGTAAACTGCCCGGCAAACCGAGACAGACCGGACAGGTCTGGCTGTTGGCCGACAGACCGAAGGTCGTGCCGCACCCGCAGAACATCTTGGACTTCGTCCGCAGTTGGGCGTGCACCTCCACTCCGATGACCGTCTCGAAGATCATCCTCGATCAGGCCCCTCGTCGATACGACCACGTTCGCGCTTCACGGCTTCGCGTCCGGCATCGAATGCCTCTCGCAGAACCGACCGTTTCGTTTCGACAAACTCCTTGCCCTGATCAACGGCTTCTTCAAATGCCTCACCGGCACGGCCGGCCAGATCGCGGAGATCGTTTTCAGCTCGACGAGCGTATTTCCTGATTTGGTCACGTGATTCACCCCCTGATTGCGGCGCCAGTAATAGTGCCGCCACGGCGCCCATCGTCGCTCCGCTCAAAAATGCCAAGAAAACCATCGCTGATGTTCCTCGATCATCCGCCATTGTGTGTCCCTCCTTCAGGTTTTATGCGTTTACGCACGACTTTGGTGGCCGCTTTGAAGCCCGCAACCATGCTGGCCACATTGCTCAAGAGCGTGCCGCTCGATCCACGAACCACATTATGGACTTGTTGCACGGATTCACCCACTTCACCCACCGCGTGAAGCAATACCGCCGCATGCTCTACCCCCTCACGCGCCTGGCTCGTCACATCATTCAAGTTCTGGCTCATGGCCCGGAGTTCAGCCACGAGAGCCGGCACCTCGGCGTTCATCTTCGAGAGGAGCTGTTCGGACTCAGCCACCGTTTTACGGACTTGCATCAATACCGGTACGAGATACCCAACCAGCACAGCAAATGCCACCGCCACGAGGAGCGCGGCGATTTCGACGATCGTCATAGTTGCCAATCCTTCCGCTCTTTCATCCCGAATGTTCTCCCTCGGCTACCCCTACCGTATCATCGGTTTTTTGAGGTACCAGTGTGTCGATTGCTCATAGGCATGTGCGGCCCGAAGCACCGTCTCTTCCTCAAAAGCTCGCCCAATCATCTGTAAGCCAATGGGAAGCCCTGTTTTGCTGAAGCCGCAAGGCAGAGCGATCGCCGGCAATCCGGCCAGGTTGACCGAGATCGTAAAAATATCGGAGAGATACATCTGTAAGGGATCTTCGCTCTTTTCACCAAGCTTGAAGGCCGGCGTCGGCGTGGCCGGAGTCACGATCAAATCCACTTCTTTGAAGGCGGCCGCGAAATCTTGGCAGACCAACGTTCGCACCGCTTGGGCCTTCCCATAATAGGCATCGTAATAGCCAGCACTGAGTACATAGGTCCCCAACATGATCCGACGCTTCACTTCCGGTCCGAATCCTTCCTGCCGCGTCTTCATGTAGAGTTCGAGAAGATCTTTGGTTTCCTTGGCACGGAATCCGAACTTCACCCCGTCGAAGCGGGCGAGATTCGAACTGGCTTCCGCCGTCGCGATCACATAGTACACAGCCACAGCCGCGCCGGTGCTCGGCAGACGGATTTCCCTGATCTCAGCGCCAAGATTCTTCAACTCCCCAATGGCCGCTCTGACTATCTGCTCGACGTCCGGGTCGAGTCCTTCAGTAAAAAATTCGACCGGCACGCCGATCTTCAGAGTTTTGAGATCCCGTTTTTGCAGCGCTTTCATGTAATCCGGCACGGAGCAATCGACCGAGGTGGAGTCCATCGGATCATGACCTGCAATGGCCTGCAGAAGAAATGCCGCGTCAGACACGTCTCTCGTGATCGGTCCGATTTGATCCAGCGAGGAGGCGAACGCGACCAACCCATATCTCGAGACCCGTCCGTAGGTCGGCTTCAGCCCCACCACTCCACAGAACGCCCCCGGTTGCCTGATGGACCCGCCGGTGTCTGAGCCAAGTGCCGCCACACATTCCTCCGCCGCCACCGCTGCAGCGGATCCTCCGCTAGATCCTCCCGGCACACAGTGTAGGTTCCAAGGATTTCGGCTGGGGCCGAATGCGGAGTTCTCCGTCGACGATCCCATCGCAAACTCGTCCAAATTCGTTTTACCCAACAACATGTACTCCTGCGCTCGCAACTTGGCGATCACCGTCGCGTCGTAGGGTGGCACAAAATTCTGCAACATTCGAGAGCTGCAGGTTGTGAGTACACCTTCCGTACAGATATTATCCTTGATGGCAAGCGGCATTCCGGTGAGCGGATTGGTCTTTCTCCATACCTTGAGCTTCCGATCCAAGGCTTCCGCCTGTACGAATGCTGCTTCCTTCGCTTGGGTGACGAAGGCCTTCACCTTCGGCTCCACCTGGCTGATGCGCAGAAGGTAGGCGCGCGCAATCTCTGTGGCCGTGACTTCCCCTGCCTTGAATTTCTTATGAAGCTCGACGAGGCTTAGTTTCTGGAGGGACATGAATTTCCTGCTACAGACAGGTGAGCGCAACACGGACTGACACCGGAGCTCATCGATCAGCCTGTTTTCGGCTTCTCAGCTCACCGTCACAATTCGATTCTTTTCATTCACCCGAACGATCTTGGGTGTGTGCTTCTTGATCTCTTCCTCGCCGTAATACTCGTAACAAAAGATGATGATCTGATCTCCGACCGCCGCCTTTCGCGCGGTGGGCCCGTTCAAAATGATCTCCCCTTTCCCCCGCGTACCGTTGATCGCGTAGGTCATAAATCGCTCCCCGTTATTCAGATTCGAGCAGATAATGGCCTCATACGGCAGGATCCCCGCCGCCTCCATCAAATCTTGGTCGATGGTCAGACTGCCTTCGTACTCGAGGTGGGCTCCCGTCACTGTCGCACGGTGAATTTTCGAACGCAGCATTTGTCGAAACATCGATCGTCCCGCTATTCGTCAGTCGCCGCTCATCAGGCGTTGTCGTCAACGTACGAGTCGACTGTCTGACGATTAACGCTCCTCTAAAATTTTAGGGACCACAAACCCGTCTGATTCACGCTCAGGTGCGTTTGCTAACGCCTGGTGCGATGTAAGGGACGGACGTACGACATCCTCCCGAAACACATTCACTCGCCCCATGACGGTGGCGGTCGGCTCGATTCCCGTCGTGTCGTACCGGTTCAATGTATCGACATGCGCGAGAATCTGAGTCAACTGTTTGGCAAATGTCTCCTTCTCAGCCGGTGTGACGGCCAATCGTGCCAACTGTGCCACCTTTTCCACATCCAGCTGCGTAATCTCCACTCTCGTTGTTCCCTTCCTCACAGGATGTTCAAAATGGTCTTCCAGCAAGGCCGCAGGGAGTCTCGCGACTGAGGGGTACTTTCTGAAGTACCTCGCAGGGAGAGAGACGACCGAGAACGCCGCTGGAGACCATTTTCAACATCCGCCTATTCCACCGTTACGCTTTTTGCCAGATTCCTCGGCTGATCGACATCCGCCCCGCGCAATACTGCAATATGATACGCGAGGAGTTGAAGCGGGATGGTGAACAAAATCGGCGAGATCAGCGAATGGGTGTCAGGCACGGTGAATACCGCATCCGCAATCTTGCCGAGCTCCCGCTCTCCTTCTGCTACAAAGGCAATCACCGGCGCGCGGCGCGCTTTCACTTCCATGAGATTGCTGACTGTTTTATCGTAGAGTCGGTCCCGAGGCGCCAACACCACAACCGGCATATCTTTGTCGATCAGCGCGATCGGGCCATGTTTCATCTCGCCCGCCGCATAGCCTTCGGCATGGATGTAGGAGATTTCCTTGAGCTTCAGCGCCCCCTCCAGTGCGATCGGGTAGTTGATGCCGCGCCCCAAAAACAGAAAGTTCCGCTTTTTGTAATACCGCTTGGCGATTGCTACGATTTCGGCTTCTCGCTGGAGCACACGCTCGACCAACACCGGCAACTTCACCAGCCGATCGAGCCAGGCTTTCCCGTCCGCCACCTTCATCACATTACGAACACGCGCAAAATGCAAGGCCAGAAGATACAGCGCGGTGAGTTGCGCCGTAAACGCCTTAGTGGAGGCAACCCCGATCTCCGGCCCGCAGTGTGTGTACAGCACCCCGTCCGATTCACGGGCCAAGGTACTGCCGACGACGTTGACGATCGAGACGACACGTGCACCTTTTTGCTTCGCCTCTCGCGCAGCAGCCAGCGTATCGGCCGTCTCACCGGATTGAGAAATTGTGATGAACAAGTCGTTTTTTCCGACGAGCGGATCGCGATACCGAAACTCGCTCCCGATATCCACCTGCACCGGGGTACGGACCATTTCTTCGAGCAAATACTTTCCGACCTGGCCTGCATGCCAGGACGTGCCGCAGGCGACGATCCAGATGCGCTCAACCGCTGAGAATTCATTGGGCGTCAGGCCGATGCCGGGCAGATCCGCCTCCCCCGTTTCATAGGAATACCGTCCGCGCATGGTATCAAGAATGGTCTGCGGCTGTTCGTGAATTTCTTTCAGCATGAAGTGGGGATAGCCGCTTTTCTCGGCTGCAGATGCATCCCACGTAATTGTCGACGACTGACGCGAGACCGCATGGCCGTCGACGTCGGTCAGGTCCACTCGGTGTTGCGTGACCACCGCCACATCCCCCTCTTCAAGGTAGGTCACTTCCCGCGTGTGCGCGAGCATCGCCATCACATCGGAAGCGACGTAGGATGCGTGCTGTGTCCGACCGACCACGAGCGGACAGCCAGACCGCGCAGCAATCAACGTTCCAGGTTCCCGCTCAGAAATCACAGCCAGCGCATAACTGCCCCGCACATCTTTCGTCGCGAGCCGCACGGCGTCGGCCAGCATGTTCTCTTTCTGAAGATACTTATCGATCAAATGGGCGACAACCTCCGTATCGGTTTCCGATTCGAATTTGTAGCCGTCTTTTTGCAACTGCTGCTTCAATTCCTGATAGTTTTCGATAATCCCGTTGTGCACCAACACACACCCTTTCGACCGATGCGGATGGGCATTCTGTTCCGAGGGCTTTCCATGGGTCGCCCAGCGGGTGTGGCCGATTCCGACCGTTCCCTTGAGCTCGTTGGACTTGAGCGCCATTTGAAGATTAGCCAGTTTGCCCACGCTCCGTCTGACGGCAATCTTTTCTCCCTGCATGACGGCGACTCCCGAGGAGTCGTACCCTCGGTATTCCAACTTCGCCAGTCCCCCGATGAGAATCGGAACCGCATCTTGATCGCCGACGTATCCGATGATTCCACACATAACGGTTGCTCCAGTCTAACGAGGCTGATCGGCAGACGATTCTCCCGTCGCAATCAGCGTTTCAATGACTTCGCGCGCCTGTTCTTCATGTTACTCGAAGTCTTTTTGGCTCTTTGGCCCCCCTGCCTGTCGGAAGCTTTCGCTGAATTTTCGCTCGGCGGACCGGCGGTCAGCAACATCCGACGTTTAGCTGCCCACCCGACTCGATTGACCTGCGGCACACGGGCGATCGCCAATGAATCAGCCGGCACGTTCTGCGTCACAGTCGTCCCTGCCGCCACGACTGATCCTTCTCCGATCGTGACCGGCGCAATCAGCTGCGTATCGCTCCCAAGAAACACATTCTTGCCGATCACCGTGCGATGCTTTCGCGCTCCGTCGTAGTTACACGTGATGGTGCCGGCGCCGATGTTGACGCCTTCTGCAATCGTGGCATCACCCAAATAGCTGAGGTGATTGGCCTTGGAGCCTTCGCCCAATTCGGTTTTCTTCATCTCGACAAAATTTCCGACTTTTGCTTTCCGTCTGATCAGCACACCTGGACGAAGATGCACGAACGGTCCCACATGCGCTTCGTCGTGGACTTGTGACTCGCACAGAACAGAGGAATCCAGAATCTCAACGCGATTGCCGATCACGCAATCGGTGATGCGAACCCCAGATCGGATTGTCGTCCCTTCACCGACTATTGTTTTGCCTTCGAGGCTCACTTGTGGATAGAGCACCGTATCTCTTCCGATGGTGACTCCGGCATCAATCCACACGGAGCCAGGATCTCGCATCGTGACTCCGGCTTCAAGCCAGCGATCGCGAATCTGTTGACGGACGACCCGTTCCGCAGCCGACAGCTGTTGCCTGGTATTGACTCCCAGCCCCTCTTCGGGATCTTGAAGGCTCACAGCCGCAACCGACCGCCCCTGGGCAACTGCCATTCGAACAATATCAGTCAGATAGTATTCATTCTGAGCGTTGCGTGGCTCCAGCTTATCGAGGGCCTCAAAGAGAAATTCTCCGGACACGACATACGTCCCTACGTTGATTTCCTTCGTGGCTCGTTCTACCGGAGTGGCATCACGATCTTCGACGATCTTCAACACATCGGATGGAGTTATTTCACTCCGGTGATCGCCGCCGAGCTGCCGGCGGATAACTCGGCCATAGCCGCTGGGATCATCGAGCATCGCCGTCAGAATCGTCACAGTTGCGCTCTGCGCTTGATGAACCCTCAAAAGTTCGCGCGCCGTCTCCTCCTTCAGCAACGGGGTATCACCGTTCAAGATAAGATAATTCGTCGGACGCGCTTCGTCGCCCTGACAAAACACGGGGCGGCTTTGCACCACGGCATGGCCGGTCCCAAGTTGTTCGGCTTGCTCGACGATGCGCACCGACTTTGATCCAGGTCTGCCTGCAATACCCGATTCAATCACTTGCCGAACCCTGTCGGATTGATGCCCGACCACAACCGCAATGCGATGACCCGCCAGTTGTAGCGCCACATCGACGGCATAGAGAACCATGGGCTGCCCTGCGACATGGTGCAGCACCTTTACTTGGCTGGAGTTCATCCGCTTGCCCAACCCGGCCGCCATTACGATCACTCCTAAGCCGGGAATACGCGAGACCGCCGTGTGTTGCTCTACCGATTGTTTCATCGAGGGCTCCGGATCTGAGAGGATCGCAATCGAGTCTAAGACACGTATTTATCCGATCGGCACACCGGCATCCGGTTGTTTGGCCTGACTCCACTTCGATTCCCCGCTCAGGGCCGAAGCTATGGTGCCGGACGGTGTATAGAGACCGCCTGACACGATCAGTTTCATCGCTTCCTCAATACTGATATCAACAGATGTCACCTCTCGTTCCGGCACCAATAGAAAATAGCCCGACGTCGGATTGGGCGAGGTGGGCACATAGACGTGAACGAGCGCCTCCTGGCCCAATGCCGTTGTCTCGCCTTTTGTCATGCCGGTCACGAACGCAAAACAATAATGGCCGTTCTTGGGGAATTGGATCAAGACCACACGTCGATACGACCCGCGCTCTGAAAAGGACAGAATATCCATCATGGATTTCAATGTTGAATAAATCCCCCGTACGAGGGGCAGTCGGTTGAGCCAATCCTCCCAGTGCCCCACAATCTGGCGCCCGATGAAATTCGCCGCGAACAACCCGACCAAAAAAATGAGCAACACCAGAGTGACGATCCCTAAGCCGGGGATATAATGGTCTGGCACCAACTCTGCGACGGCATCGCCTAAGATGCCGTCTACCGCGACGAACAGGGTCTTCAGGACGAGAATAGTGCCCCAGATAGGAGTGACAAGAAGGAGACCTGTCAAAAAATACCGTCTTAGCGCGGTCTTGAGCATATATCACCAGCACCCAGCCACAGGCAGAGTTTTCAGCTGTTCATCTTACAGAGTTCCAGACAAACCTCGCAAGCGTTTTATTGTAAATTTCAACGGGTTATGTAGCTGGATAGGTGAAATTCCAGAAAGGTACCGGTCTTGCTATTCGCTACAAGGTGACATAGGATCGCTCCCTGATGACGGCTGAAATGAAAATCGCCGATGGGTAAAACATCTAGAAAACCAACGGGTATTTTCATCACGCTGGAAGGCGGTGAGGGAAGCGGAAAAACGACACAAGCTCGAAGACTTTGTGAGCGGTTGAGCGCGCAAGGCCTGGACGTGCTGCATACCAGAGAACCGGGTGGGACGCTTCTCGCTGAACGTCTGCGGAGTCTCCTGCTCGACCATTCGGTGGAATCGATTGCTCCGGAAACGGAAGCCTACCTCATTTTCGCGGCAAGACGCCAACATGTGGATCACGTCATCAAACCCTCGCTCGCACGCGGGATGACGGTCGTCTGTGATCGATTCTCAGATTCGACGATGGCCTATCAGGGGTATGGACGGGGATTGGATCTCCGAGTGTTGCGCACGATGAACGACTGGGCGACCGGAAAACTTACTCCACAGCTCACGTTGCTCTTCGATGTCCCTGTAGCTGTCGGACTCAGTCGACGCCGTAGTCGCACAGCCACTCAAAATCGGCTCGATCGAGAAACCGAACGGTTCCACCTGAAGGTCCGTGCGGGATTTCACGCGTTGGCCCGGCGAGAACCTCGACGCATCACGGTGATCGATTCCACACGACCTCTGGAATCGGTGGCACAAACCGTGGAAGAACTGGTCATCAACTGGCTCAAAACGTATTCCGCACGGACATCGAGACACCGATAGCCCATGCCTTTCGCCGACATCACAGGCCACGAGCAACCGATCTCCCTCCTTCAAGCGACCTTGTGCAATGATCGCTTGGCCCATGCCTATCTGTTCTATGGCGAACCCAGGGTCGGAAAGTTGATGACCGCCGTGAGGCTGGCTCAGGCCCTCAACTGCGAACAGCTCGCTCAGACGGAGGCTCAGGACAGCTGTGGGCATTGCCGATCCTGCCTGCAGATAGCCGCGCGGACGCACCCGGATTACTTCGTCGTCGAGCCCGACCCAAAAGCAGCAACGCCCCAAATCAAAATCGAGCAAGTACGGGAGATCGAACACCAGTTCGTCTATCGACCACTCGTCGGGGAACGGAAGATTTGCTTGATTGATGACGCAGACCGACTGACGATCGGGGCAGCCAATGCGCTCCTCAAGACCTTGGAGGAGCCCCCGGGTCATAGTCTCTTCATCCTGGTCACCAGCAGGCTCCATGCGCTTCCGATCACCATTCGATCACGCTGCCAAGCGCTCCGTTTCACCACGCCCGCCCGCACGCAAGTTGAAGCAGCGTTGATACTCAAGCGTGAGCTTCCTCCTGCCGATGCCCGTTTCCTGGCGGTCTTCGCCGATGGCCGGATCGGAGAAGCGCTCACGGCAAATGTCGCAGAAGTTCGCACGCGACAGCAAGAATGCCTGGCTTTGGTGAAGCCGGAAAGCTTGAAGTCGAGCGCGACCATTCTCTCTGCATCGGAAAGTTTGGCCAAGACAGACCGTGGAGAAGAAACGCTCGCCTGGCTTGCGCGATGGATCCGCGATCTTGTCATTGTCATCGTGGATGGAGATCAGGATCAGATCCTTCACTTCGACCAACTCGCCGACCTGCGACGGTACACCCAGCGAGCGGACGTCGACAGTCTCCTGACTCTCCTGAATGACATCGAGCGGGCCGAACAGCAATCCACGCGGCACTTGAACGTGCAGATGACGCTGGAAACGACGTTCCTCCGCCTGCGCGAGGCACTCGGGCTGGTCCCTGCCGGAGCTTCCGCCTAGCAATAAACGCTCCCAACCTGATATCTTGCCTTCGTTATGTCTAGAGATGACACCTTTTACATCACGACCCCGATTTACTACGTCAACGACGTCCCGCATATCGGTCACGCCTATACCACCGTCGCAGCCGACGTGCTGGCCCGCTATTGGCGCCTGCGCGGGTGCGAGGTGTTCTTCCTCACCGGTCTCGATGAACATGGCCAGAAAGTGCAACAGGCGGCGGCCAAGGTCGGCATCGATCCCCAAGTCCACTGCGACAAGCTCGCGCCGCAATTTGAGATCCTCTGGAAGAAGCTGAACGTCTCGAATAACGCCTTCATCAGGACGACAGATCCCGAGCACAAATCCATCGTCCAACGATACCTGCAGCAGCTCCACGACAAAAATCTGATTTACAAGGATTCGTACACCGGATGGTACTGTACGTTTGATGAACGGTTCTGGACCGAGAAAGACGTAGTGAACGGACTCTGCCCGGACTGTAAACGCCCCATCGAGAAACTCAGCGAGCACAACTACTTCTTCACAATGGGGCAGTATCAGGATCGCTTGATCGAACACATCAAGAGACATCCAAATTTTATTCGCCCAGAGTCGCGGCGCAACGAAGTCCTGGGCTTCTTGCAAACCCAGAAACTCGGCGACCTCTCAATCTCGAGACCAAAGTCACGGCTCTCCTGGGGCATCGAACTGCCCTTTGATCACACCTACGTGACTTACGTCTGGTTCGATGCCTTGGTCAATTACATGTCCGCTTTGGAATACCTCCCCCGAGAAAAACCAGCAGGCAATCGATTCTGGCCTGCCAATGTCCACCTCGTCGGGAAAGATATTCTGACGACACATGCCGTCTATTGGTCCACGATGCTCATGGCATTGAACCTTCCGTTACCCGAGACCATCTTTGCTCATGGCTGGTGGACCGTGGATGGCGAGAAGATGTCCAAGAGCCGGGGCAACGTCGTCGATCCCTACAAGATGGCCGACGAATTCGGCGCAGATGCGTTTCGGTATTTTTTACTGCGCGAAGTGCCGTTTGGACAGGATGGGGATTTTTCCCAGACGGCCATGGTCACACGTGTCAATAGCGATCTTGCCAATGGCCTAGGCAATCTTTTGAGCCGTACACTGACCCTCATCGAACGGACACAAGCAGGACTGCTACCTGCTCCGGGTGCAATGAGGCCGATAGAGCGAGAACTGGAACAAGCCACGCTGTCTCTCTTGAACGAAGTGTTGCCGCGCCACCTTGAACAGTTGGAATTTAATCGGGCGCTCGAAGCCATTTGGCACGTCGTTCAACTCGCCAATCAGTATGCCGACAAGACCGCGCCATGGACATTGGCCAAGAGTGCGAACGCCGCCGAAACACTCCGGACCGTCCTCTACACCATGGCCGAGACCCTCCGCTGCCTCAGCCTGGCCGCGTATCCTGTTATCCCGAAGAGTGCGGAGTCCATCTATTCTCAACTTGGCATCTCAGCTGAATTTACAAGCTCTTTGTTGAGAGACAAGATCGAATGGGGCGGCCTGAAGCCTGGCACCCTCATCCAGAAAGGACCGTCGCTTTTCCCCCGCATCGAATCAAAACCAGGAGCAAGACCAGTGACGGAATCATCCGTACCTTCACAGCACGCCCCTGCCGAACCAACGCCCACAGCCACGCCAACACCTCCGGCTCCACCGCAAATCACGATCGACGAATTCATGAAGATACAGCTCAAGACGGCGAAGGTACTCTCCGCCGAGCGGGTACCGAAATCGGAGAAGTTGATCAAGCTGCAAGTGTCGCTCGGCGCGGAACAGCGCCAGATCGTGGCCGGCATCGGCAAGAAGTATGAGCCAGACCAGCTAGTCGGCAAAACCATCGTGATCGTGGCAAATCTCAAGCCGGCCAAGCTCATGGGCATTGAATCGCAGGGTATGGTACTCGCGGCAGGGGATGCCGATGTACGTGGACTGCTCACCATCCAGGAAGAAGTGGATCCCGGTACCAAGGTGAAATGACACGATCTTCCTTCGTCCCGGTTGGATTGATTTTCTCGCTCACCTTGCTCCCCTGCTTTCTGACTCCCGCCGACGGCCAAGCTCTCGCTGACTCATCGCTCAATGAGCCTCGGTCAACCACGGTGCTCGTGCGTGTCGTCGCGCATGGGGCGATGGTGTTGGGCCGCGAAGTCGGCGGAGCGCGTGTGACGATTACTGATGTCACGAGCGGCCATATTCTGGCAACCGGCCTGCAGCAGGGCGAATCAGGAGATCAGAATCAAATCATGCGCACCCCCCATACAATGGAAGAGCCGATCTACAGCGCTCGTCCTGCTGCCGCCTTCACCACCACATTAGAGCTGCAGAAACCGACGGTAGTGGAAATCTCCGCAGAAGGCCCCCTCGCCTATCCCGCTGCATTACAGAGGACCAGCACAACCTTGCTGTTGATTCCAGGACAAGACCTGACGAACGACGGCGTTGTCCTACATCTCCATGGCTACCTGGTTCAGATCGAGCGGCCCAAACCTCGTGAGGCATTAATCGCAAAAGACGATGTGAAGCTTCGAGCCTCAGTTCGAACCCTGTCCGGCTCATTGGTCCGACCCCATGGAGATTGGGACTCACGGAAGATCCGCATTTATGGAGAGGTATTGATCGGAGACCGAATCGTCGAGCGGCTACAACTGTTTTATGACGAAGGAAACCGCGCCTTCGAAGCGCCGTTCTTTGTGCCGCCGTCGAAGGAGGTTCCCGATGGGATCAAGCTTCGAGTGATTGCGACTGACCTGTCTACAGGCAATTCAGGAATGGATCAAGCAAACTATCCAGTGTTAAGCGAGCGTCTCCCGCCCAAGGCTGTTCGGTAGCCGTCGACACCTTCCGAAATGAGTCTAATCAGCGTGGTGGCAAAGAAGGACGTGCTCGACGGCTCGTCATGCTGATGGAGCTCAGCCGGCCCCGAGCTCATGGTCTCACAAGTCCGGCTCATCATCGAATTCCGAGGGCGGACTATTCCTAGGCCGGCTGCAGATCGCCGAGCCTAACGGACACCAGTTTGGACACCCCAGGCTCTTCCATCGTGACGCCGAAGAGGGAATCGGCAATGTTCATCGTCCGCTTATTGTGCGTGATGACGAGGAACTGCGCGTTCTGGGCCAGCTCTTTCAAGACTCCCGTGAACCGGCCGATGTTTTCCTCGTCCAGCGGGGCATCGATTTCGTCCAACAAACAAAACGGCGTCGGCCTGATCAGAAAACTCGCAAACAACAGCGCCATCGCCGTAAGTGTCTTTTCTCCGCCCGACAGCATGGTAATGCTCTTCAGCCGTTTGCCGGGTGGTTGAGCCACAATTTCAATGCCCGGTTCCTGACTGCCGACCGGTTCACCGTTTTCCGGAGGCGGTTCATCGACCAACTGCAGCTCGGCCCGCCCGCCAGGGAAGAATTGGCCGAAGACCTCGGTGAACCTCTGCTGCAATTCCTCGTACGTGGCCGCGAACATCTCCTTCGTCGTTCGGTGAATCCGCTGAATAATCTCTTTGAGCGATGCAATCGAGGTCGACAGATCCTGTTCCTGGTCAGACAAGAATTTGTGGCGCTCCTCCAGCTCCTGGTGTTCGCTGATGGCGGCTAGGTTGATCGGCCCCATACGATCCAACCGATCACGCAGCTTCTGTAACTGCTCTTTCAACTCGGCATCCGAGCGATGTTCGGTCTCCTGCACGGCCGCGGTGTCAGCCGCACTGATCAATTCACCTGACCTCGTAGGATCATCGATCAGCGTGATCGGATTCAGCTGATACGTTCCCGACAACGTTCCTTCGACGGTCCCCAATTGCGTACGAACTTCCGCTCGTCGAACCTCCACCGTCATCCGAGCATCCCGAATGACTGAAATCTCTCGTCGCAATTCTTCCAGACCGGATTCAAGCGTGTGGCTCGTCGCCATCTGTTGCGCCTGTCGTTCCTGAGCGGCGACCAATTCCCCCTTCACCCGCCCCGCGGTTACGCCGAGTTCTTGGCAGAGGGCCTCCTGACGGGCTTGTTCTGTCCGACTCTGCTCAATGAGTCCCTTCAAACTGTTCAAGTGCTCACCCAATGCACCATGCCGATCTTCCATCTCCTGAATCTGTTGTGCCACACGAGACCGGTTCAGTTGCTCATGTTCCCGTTTGGCTCGCAACCCTTCCGCGGTCAGCTTCGCCTCCGTCACACGTTCCTGGTGCGTTCTCATATTTTGATCGAGCAGCCCCAGTCGCTCGCGCACCCTTCCCAACATCGTTTCCTGTCCGCTCTTCTCGGCAAGCCACTGACCCAATCGGGCCTGGACCGAGTGCGATTCTTGTTCCAACCGTTGTCCTTCGCTGAGACCTTCTTGAATTTCCGTCTCCATCCCGGTGAGTCGATGATCAAGATCGTTCAGCACATGCTGAAGTTTTTCTTCATCCTTGCGCAGCGACAGATTCTGCATTTCGGCGTCACGAAGCGCATCGCCGAGTTGGCGGTCCCGCTGGGTGAGCGACTGGATTTGGGCAAACACCATGTCTCGCTGTTGCTTGTTCTGATCGAGCTCCGTGACGAGCAAGTAGCGTTTGGCTTCAAGATCGATCACCTCTCGTCTGCGTTCGAGCAGACCCGGCGTGCCTTGAACCTGGCCACCCGTCACGATGCCGGACGCATCCACCACTTCACCATCCAGGGTCGCCAGGATGGGACCGTTCGGAGCGCTCCACGCTTGTTGCTCCCACAACTGCAGCGCCTGGTCTAATGATCGAATAATGACGACGCGATCGAACAGCGAATCGCGAGCCGCCGTTCTGGCCGCGTCCGTTTGGACCAGATCCGCTGCGAGCCCGACGACGCCGGGCTGGGTTGCTATCGACGGCCACCAGTCATGAGCCCGCCCGCCTTCCCATCGCGGTCGCTGTGGAATAAAACTGCCTCGTCCCAGCGCCTCCTCCTGGAGAAAACGGATCAACTGCCGCCCGACGGACGGTTCATCCACAAACCATCCTCGCACGCGCTCCCCCAGCACCGCCTCAACCGCCCGTTCCATCCCTGACGGGATCACCAGCCATTCGGCCACCGCATCCCGCACCCCGTCACAAGACTTCAGGGCGGGGCCTTGCTGAGCCCCCTGCCGCCCGTAGCCCATCTCCTCACGAACAACACTCTGCAACGCCTCAAGACGCGAATCCACTCCCGCCAGCTCTTCTGAGCGTCGTAAGACCACCTGATCCAGCGACTGGAGAGCGCCGGTCGCTTGAGCAGCTTCCTCTTGCACAGTTCGTCGCTCCGTCCGCAGTTGCGAAACAAGGCGGTCCGCCTCTCCATATTCCTTGCGCAAAACCTCGTGGCGATCGATCGCCACTTCACGTTGGGCCCGCAGTTCGTCTCGCTCCGACGACAAGCGAGTTCCACGGCCCGCAAGATCTTCCATTCGTTGGGCCAATTGCGAGAGGCCTTGTTCGGTATTTGCGACAAGAACAGCCAGTTGCAGGACGTCTTTGCGCCCTCGCTCCTCCTCTGCGACGGCCGCAACCCGTTGGTGGAGCAAGTGCGTCATCTCCTCATCGAGTTCCCCGAGAGCCCGATCTCGTATTGCCATCTCCTCTTCGACCGACGTCAATGACGACTCGATGGTTTGAAGCGCGGCGGCCAGATTCTCCTGTGATCGGACCAGTTCTTCCAGCTCGGCCGATTCCTGTACCTGTTGTTGGCTGAACAACAGCCCTCGGTTTCGTTCGACCTCCGCCGCGGTCAATGCCTGGGCCTGCTGTTGTTCGACTCCCGCCAGTTCTTCTCGAATCTTCCCGATGGAATCGGCGATCGCAATCGCGTCAAGCCGCGCCTGTTCGAGTTCCGTCGTGGACCGAGCCTGTTCGACCGCCATCCCAGATTCCTGTTGATCCAGGTTCAGAATTTCTGTCTCAGCCTCCTGTAAGGACTGTCGCAATCCCTTGAATTCCCTGGTCAACAATGTCACTTCGATTCCGCGCGCCTCCCCCTGCAACGTCTGAAAAGTGCGCGCCTGGCGAGCTTGACGTTCCAAAGAATTGAGCTGCTTCTTGACCTCCGCCACGATGTCTCGTACGCGCAGGAGATTTTGCTGCGTCGCTTCGAGCTTCCGCAGCGCCTCGGCCTTTTGCTTCTTATACCGGACGATGCCCGCGGTCTCCTCGATGAGCTCGCGCCGCTCTTGCGGCGATGCATTCAAGATCTGATCGATCTGACCCTGAGCAATAACAGTATGTCCTTTGCTTCCCGCCCTCGTGTCGAGCAACAAACTCCTGATATCCTTCAGCCGGCACTGAATCTTGTTGATGAGATACTCGCTCTCGCCGCTGCGGTACAAACGGCGGGTGATCATGATCTCATGCGCCTCAGTCAGCTCATTCGGAAGTCCAGAGCTCCCATCCAGTTTCATCATCGCGGGATCAAGCCCGCCGATCACCAACGACACTTCCGTCATCCCCAAAGGCTTTCGGAGTTCGGTGCCGTTAAAAATGACGTCTTCCATCTTTTCGCTTCTGAGCGTTTTGGTGCTTTGCTCACCCAACACCCACAGGATGGCGTCGACGACATTGCTCTTTCCGCTCCCATTCGGCCCGACGATCGCAGTGACCCCTTCGGGAAACTCGATCTTGGCTTCAGCGAACGACTTGAAACCCAACATGTTCAACGATTTCAAATGCATCGGTTCACCACAAAATTACGCACACGAACAGTGTTGTCTCGAAGAATGACGAATCGCTGGTCCTTGTACCACAAGGGTTCTGAGAAATCAAAAACAAAACACATTGTATAGTGTGAAATCGATATGGCCCTACAATATATAGGGCCATTTGGGGACATGTCCGGATGGCAACGCCAGCTAGCCAGCGATACTAGCTACTGGCTTCTTTGAGGATTCTATCTGGACGAGTTCCTTCGGCAGGAGGAATTCGACATCTTCCTCGATCACCGTGAGTTCTTCAACATCGGACGGTTCCGAGGCTGTTAAGAACGCGACTACTTCCGTGACCAGAATTTCCGGTGCCGACGCACCGGCCGCAATCCCGACTGCCTTGGCCCCTTGCAGCCACGCAGGATCGATGTCGGCGGCTGAATCGATGAGATAAGAAGGGATCCCGCACTGCTCTCCCAGTTCGCGTAGACGATTGGAATTGGAGCTGTTCGGAGATCCGATGACCAGAATGACATCCACCAAGCGAGACAATTCTTTGACGGCATTCTGCCGGTTTTGCGTCGCGTAACAGATATCTTCTTGGTGTGGCCCTTTAATGTTTGGAAACCGCTGGTGCAGTGCCCCGACGATGTCCCGACATTCATCCACACTCAACGTCGTCTGTGTGACATACGAAAGGTTGACGGTGTTCTCCACTCTCAGTTCTTCGACATCTTTGACCGAGGACACCAAATGGAACTTGTCGGGAATCTGACCCAGCGTCCCGATCACTTCCGGGTGACCGGCATGACCGATCAGGATCAGATCATATCCCTGGGTATAATCGCGGTTCACTTCGTTATGGACTTTGATCACCAGCGGACAAGTCGCGTCGATCACATGGAGACGACGTTGATTCGCCTCCTCCCAGACCGACTTCGCCACGCCGTGTGCACTGAAGATCACGACCGACCCTTCCGGGACTTCGTTCAACTCTTCCACGAAAACCGCGCCTTTTTGCCGGAGCGAATTCACCACATGACGGCTATGAA
This sequence comes from Nitrospira sp., assembly GCA_029194675.1. Lineage (NCBI taxonomy): Bacteria > Pseudomonadati > Nitrospirota > Nitrospiria > Nitrospirales > Nitrospiraceae > Nitrospira > Nitrospira sp. The sequence goes on from JARFXP010000011.1 coordinate 36,555, forward strand.
CAATCTCGTGACGTACATAAATAGGGGCACCGTACTTCTTGAGAGACAGATCCACGATATCGATCGCCCGATCAACACCGGCACAAAATCCACGAGGATTGGCGAGATAGATCTTCATAGTCGTCGTAGCTCCTTCGGCCAGGCTCTACAGGGTCGTGCTGTAATCGTGAATAGTCACGATACGTCAGATGAATAGGGTCCGTCAACAGAATTGGCTGACGGCATTATCATTTCGATGCCCCGCGTCCAATTCCCTTCCGTCTAATCCATTATTTGTATGTGTGCTTATCCCGCTTGGCGAGTTTCAAGATCACTACTTTCTTTCGCTGGTCATCGACGTCGTACAGGACCCGGTAAGGGCCGATACGGAGGCGATACTCAGCGGTGAATTGCAACACAATGAGCTGACCGGTGAGCTTCTTAGTTCTTTTGCCTTGAGGTTTTGGATTCGTTGCGAGGGATCGGATGGCAGTGACAATGGCTTCACGGTAGTCGGCAGGAACATACTCTAATGACTTTTGAAATTCGCGTTCGACTCGCTCGCTAGGAAAGACGACTTCGTAGGGCAACTACAGCCCCATCTTTTTGAAGAGACGTTCGGCGGGAATCGATTTGCCCTGGTTGTACTCGGCACGTGCCCTCTCAATTTCCCCGAGAAGCTTCTTGTCCTTGAGTTCATCCAGAGTCTCGATCAAGTCCAACATATCTTCGTATGGCACAAGGAACGAGACCGGCTTACCATGGGACAAGACCATTGAGGGAGACTTCGAGCGGATCAGCTTTGAAAGCTGAGCCTGTGCCTCTCGCACATTGACCGGCTTGGCGTTTCGAAGCAAGCTGCTGGCGCTCATCAACGTCTCCTCATGTATGGCAATTGTATAGACATTAGCAGGTTTGGTTCTGGCCCGCAAGATGGGTCATTTCGAACTGCATATGACGTGCGATACAACCGCTGCGAAGTGGGCACAGAAACCGGTTCTGCCCGCTTGCTGTCTGCTACGTAGTCGATTAAGATGGCGCGCTCCTTGAATTCACCTACTGGAGACGCATGCCACGCCAGGCTGCCGCACTGGCAAAACTCACGCTTCCCCGCCTCCATGCGGTGCGGCATCGTAAGCGCCTCTTCGATCTGGTCAAAGAACGCTGTCGCCACCATCCGCTGGTCTGGGTCGCCGGACCACCAGGAGCGGGCAAGACCTCCCTTATCGCCAGCTATCTCACCGAATACAAGCAGCGCACCCTGTGGTATCACATCGATCCCGGTGACGCCGATCTCGCCACATTTTTTCATTACCTCTCGCAGGCCGCGAAAGCCGCAGCCGGGAGGAAGCAACTTCGCGTACCGGCGCTGACACCGGAATTCATGGCGGATGTGCCGGGATTCACGAGAAGGTTCATGCGCGAGCTGTGGTCGAAGGTTCCCTTGCCAGCTGTGATGGTTCTTGACAACTATCAAGAGCTTCCAATGGAAGCCCTTCTCCACAAGATGCTCCCCATTGCGCTGGCTGAGTTTCCCCACGGAGCGGCACTCATTGTCATCAGCCGCGAAGGTGCTCCGGAGCCGTTCGCAAGAGAACTGGTGCACAACGGGGTAGGACACATTCAGTGGGAAGATCTGCGGCTGACGCTCGAAGAAACTGCCTTGTTGGCAGAGCCTGTGTCTGACATAGATGAAGAAACTGTCAGATCTCTTCATGCCAAAGCCAATGGGTGGATAGCCGGCACCGTACTGATGTTGGAAAGGTTGAAAGCGAATGAGACTTGGAACGGGCCTACTCTGTCCGAAACGATGACCGAGGTGTTTCACTACTTTGCAGACCATGTCTTTGCGCGCACAGATCTCCGCACCAGAGAAGTATTGATGCGCACGGCGATTCTCCCTTGGATAACTGGGCCGATGGCAGAAGAAGTCAGCGGTCATCCCGATGCCGCGCAGGTCGTTCGCAATCTGTACCAACGAGGCCTGTTCGTGGATCGACGTGCCGACGTACAGGTGCGCTATCAATATCATGATCTGTTTCGTGATTTTCTTTTGGATCGATGTCGTGTGCATTTTGACGCGGAGACACTGCGGAGCATCAAACGCACTGCCGCGGAAGTGGCGGAACGATCTGCGCAGCAAGATACCGCCGTTGCACTCTACGCGGAAACACGGTCTTGGGACGAGTTAAGTCGTCTGATCTGTGAGATGAGCGAGACCATGATCACCCAGGGGCGCTATCAAACACTACAGAGATACATTTCTCTCCTTCCGACAGATGAGCGGCAACAACATCCATGGCTCCTCTATTGGTCTGGGATAAGTCGATTAGTGTTCGATCCTGTCGCGGCACGGAAAGATTTGGAGTCTGGCTACCAGCAGTTTGAGCACAATCAAGACATTGCAGGGTTATTCCTTTCCTGCAGCGGCATAATCGACTCCTACTACTGCGGAGTGGATGACATGGCGCCCGCAATCGCGTGGGGTGATCGGCTTGAAGGCCTTCTTCGTCAAAACGGAGGGTTCCCTTCGTCGAGCGTCGAGGCAACGGTTCTGGCGAATCTCCAGGGGCTGATGTTGGCCTGCCCGCACCATCCACTATTGGTACAACTGGAAGGCTCTATAGATCGCATACTGAGATCAATTGAAGATCCGCGGAAGTGTCTCAGCGTGGCCATTGCCTTCATAATACTTCTGCTTTGGATGGGAGAGTTTAGAAGAGTTCGCAAAATTATGGATTATCTTAATGCGCGTCTTGATAATGTTACTCTACCGCCTTTCTTGCAACTCGATTGGAAAGCCAAGGAGGCTACCTATGCATGGTGTACCAGGTACGAGAAGAATGCAGGCGTAAAGATTCAGGAAGCGTTTGCGATCGCAGAACAATTTGGCATTCACATCTTTAAACCAATGATTTGGGGCCAGCAAGCCCACGATGCCCTGGCAGCTGGAAATGACCAAGAAGCAGAAAGAGCCGTAGATTTATTGCTGGCCGCGATTCAGCCTCATCAACGACTTGCGCTGGGACAGTGTAGCTTTTATCAAGCCGGCATTGCTTTTCTAAGGAATGACTTGAGCTCTGCACTAAAACATGCTGAACAAGCCGTTACCAACACGGTTGACTTATGTTTGCCTTTCTTAACGGCAACGAGTCGGATAGGACTGGCTAAGGTACTGATTGAATTAGGTGAGACAGGAAAAGCTACAGAACAACTAGACGCAGCGCTTAAATATGCAAAGGTCATGCGCAGTATTTTCACGGAAGTTCTTTGTCTGCTGGCGAAAGCCTCCCTTGAACTAAAGGAAAAACACATCGATCAAGCCAATGAGACGATGCAGAAAGGACTCAGAATTGCTCACCAGAACGATTATCTTTGTCTAGATTATTGGTGGCGGCCTACAATGATGGCTGAACTACTCGCGCATGCGTTGGAGGCCGATATCGAGGTCGAGTATGTGCGCAGCGTCATTCGTCGCCGCGGTTTGCGTGCGCCATCTGCTGCTGCGCTGAAACACTGGCCCTACCCCGTGAAAATTTCGACCTTGGGGAGATTCGAGATTGTGATTGATGGTGTTTCCTTAACCACTACCGGGAAAACTCAGCGTAAGCCTCTCGAACTCTTGAAGTACCTCTGTGCAGCTGGACCGCAAGGCGCCAATCAAGATCTCGTCGAAGAGGCTTTATGGCCCGACGCGGACGGAGAAGCCGCCAACCAGGCGTTTCGAACAACGCTCCACCGGCTCCGGAAGCTCCTGCGGCATGACGCCGCCGTACTACTCTCTAATCGCCACGTCTCGCTCGATCCATCGCTGGTGTCGCTGGATCACATAGTTTTTGAGCACAAGGCCCGGCACGTCGACCTCACGAATCTCGTGACCATTGAGAAAACGCTCGAGCTATATCGTGGACATTTTCTGCAAGGCGAGACCGCTTCCTGGGCCTTGCCGGTTCGGGAGCGATTGCGCGCCCGGTTACTCGAGCTCACAGAGTGCTTGGGTGAACGCTTGGAAGAGCGAGGGGAAGTCAATGAAGCGGCCCAGCAATATCTTCGTGCCCTTGAGGTGGAACCGGTGGCAGAAGTGATGTGCCGACGCCTGATGATGACCTATGTGCGATTAGGGCGTCGATCCGAGGCCATCGGGGTCTATCAACGTTTCAGCCAGGCTCTACAAACCAAACTCGGCGTTTCTCCGACTCCAGAAACCATCTCGCTTTACCGCACCATCGCAACAGCCTCAACCCTACTGGGCTGATCCCAACCCCCTCCTTCATCCCAGGAAGAAGCATTTTGTCATCTTGCGTTCGCGAAAACTGCTCATCTGTCACAGATCTGTAACGGTAGTCCATATAGAGTCCGGCCAAAAGGAGGAAAACGATGGCAACCGACACAGATTCATGGTTTCCCCTATTTGAGTTCCAGGATTGGTTTTATCAGAGCTTTCTGGTGCTTCCAACACCTGAGGAGAACGATGCTCTACCTGGCACCGTAGTCACTGCAAAGAAATGGGCGAAGGGTGACTTCTTATGCGGCCAGGCATTCAAAACCGCTGATGGCTACATATTGGATGGCACCTTGTCTTTCCGACCCGGTATCGAGCTGGCGGTGTCGGCAAAAGGCGCCGTCGGAATAGGAAGCAATCCCGCTCCGTTTGAAGCTACTGGAACCGGAACGGAAGGACCGACAAAGGGGGCGATCTATCAACTCGTGGGCTGGGTATTCCCGGGGCAGCCGATCCAACACGGTGGCGGAAGGGTTCTGAGCGTCCGCGGTTCGGTGCGAGCGGTTCGTGGCCCTGATGCCAAACCGGAAACCGAGTTGGGCGGAATGCCCGTCGGAACGGTCGGAGCATTTGTCATTGTAAGCAGAGGGCCAGCGTAGCCTGGAAGGAGGCAATCAGATCGGCGGGCAAAGGTCTCTGTAGAGCGGAATAGGCACGGACAAATTTCACAGATATGGCAAACTTAAATGTTCCCCGTAGCTTGCCGCGGGGAGTTTCATTCTCCTCTCGCGATGCGCTCCTGATAGCAGCATCGCGAATTTGGAGGTGCGTCCATGCCTCAAGAGACATTTGCCGAGAGTCAGTTACACATTGATGGATAGGCACAGACAGTGAGCCCGCATATGCCTTGAGGTCTGCACCTCGTTTTGGAGATTGGGCGGCTGTCGTTGCACCAGAAGATTGGGCGATTGAGCCCGCATGGGAGGTTACCGGCCCATCGATTTTCACGAGGGCTTCGTGACACCAGTTGACAAGAGCCATATTCATGGGAGGTCTTTATGGGCAATCTCAAAATCGGAGCGGAGTACCCTGGTAAGGGAGGTACAACAATTGACGTTAATGTACCTAAGAACGTGGTCGTCGATCCAAAGCGAGACGGGATTTTGAATATAGACAATTTACCCGTGTGGTATGTCAGCTTAAACAACGAACAGACTGAAGCACTGGAAGATGTGTTAAAGGCTGGTGGCGGGTCATTTGCCGTGGCGGCGGCAGCGGTGCCACCGGCAGCAGCGGTGTTCGGTACGATCAGCGCGGCACTGCTCGCGGCAATTCCTATCATCACAGAAATGAACAAACTAGGAGGCCACAACGGTGTAGATATCAATGGAGTTATCGGCACGCTTGGACTTCTCGTAACTCCTCGGATCGGTAAGATTTACGGCGACCTCATCAACGCAGCACGTCTAGCAGTGAAAGGCCGCACCATTATCGACTTTATGATATTTGCATCGACTAAGGTGCCTGCGCTGTCTGCGGCCTTAAACATCGGCGCCGTTGCAAGTATTTTAGCGGCAATTGAGTCTGGTACACCTTTGGGATGGGCAATAGCGGGGACTTTTGGCGTGGTCATGGATATCTTGAAGCCAGAGCCAGACCCGAATGAGCACGGAGCAGTCGTCGCTGATAGAAGCCAAGTCGGCCCATGGGAAACCTTCCATCTTGGACAGTTGGGGGAGGGCAACAAGGTGGCTCTATTGTCCCATATGGGATGCTTCTCAGCGCAACAGGGGGGTGGGCAAGGTGTGTACGCAAATCGCCCGTGGGTTAAAGAGTGGGAGACATGGACTTTAATCGACAATAACGATGGCACAGTGAGTTTTCAGACAATTGGAGGTCATTTTCTCTGTGCAGAAAATGGTGGCGACTCAGTGTGTCAAGCGAATCGCCTCAGCATCGGAAACTGGGAGAAGTTCTTTCTTGTATATCTGTCGGACGGCAGAGTCGCACTCAAGACACACGACAAAGGCAAGTATGTCAGCGTGCAACCTTAGACACCGGCATTAAAGTAAATGGATTGTAAGTGATCCGATGGAGTCCGTGCCGAGCGCAATGCGGTGTACCCTATGCATGACAAAAGCCCCAACGGTCTCGCGCGTACCCCTGCTCCTATGTTTTTGATTCATTACGGCGATTGCGTTCAACTTCTCAAGAGCGTTTGCTTTCGATAAAAGGCGCACCGATCAAGGATTCGTTGCAAACCTGTCTTTTGCTGGAGGAGAGTTGCCATGAAACAACATCATATTGTCCCGTACGGACTCAAGGTTTTAGTTAGTGTCGTCGTGATGCTTCCTGGGTTTATCATGGCGCAGGAAAACACGGGAACGTCCCGCCAACCTCTAGTACACGGCAGCCTCGTATCTGAGGCTAACCAAGAAGACTTCGGGCTCCTAACTTTCCAATATATGACCGCAACAAGTACCACCAGCTGTAGCGCATCACTTCTTCGCAATCAATGGGTTATTATCGCTGCACATTGCGTGGATGCCGTAAACTCATCAGGCCAGCCTATGCCTGATCCAGCGCGACCTGGCCAGAACGTGCTCAAAAGCATTGCACAAATGACATTGAGTGCAGGAGGATGGCATAATCCACAAGCGAAAGGAGTCATCCGGGTTGAAACCTTTCGGCCTTACGACGTGGCGATTATACAAGTAGCCAATCCTTTCAATATTCACGGCTCGACAACCGGTTACTCACGTCTGATTTTTCAAGACGGACAATTTCCGTATTTTGGAAACCCGATTGGCGCCAGCTTGATAATGTTCGGGCGCGGCATTAACAAGCTCGCTTCGGCTGAAGGAGCTTCTGCAAAACCGTCTGAGATGGATGGGTTTTACCGCGTAGCTTATGCCAAGCCTTCCTATACCAAAGATAATCTCTATTGGTATCCCAGTGAAAATGGTTACATGATTGCGGGAGGTGACAGCGGAGGGCCGTCGTACGCATGGGTTCTAGGAGGGTATGCGTTGGTCGGCGTCCATTCAAAAACGAAGGTCACCTATGTGCCGGGCATGCCTCAAACCTGGGATTGGGCTACAAGCACTCCAGAGGCTGGAGACTGCCAGATTACGGGCGTTTGGAACAGTATTCTTGGAATTATAGGACCACCACCCCCTCCATCATCTGATTCCGATACTTTGCTTGAGCCGCCTCCACCCGGATTCATCGGTACTTTTGCACAAACACCACCTGATTTTCAGCCATTTTTTATTTACGGTATACGCCCCAACGGAGAGCTGCTTTGGTATCGCAAAGACTCCAAAGCTTCTGCGTGGCAAGGACCAAAAACAGTCGGCACGAGCTGGAATCATTTTAAGGATGTGATTTCAGCTGGGGGCAACCGCCTATATGCGTTAACGCAAGACAACAAACTGTTATGGTACCAACACGACGGATTCAACGACGGTACCTTTTCTTGGAAACCAACCATCGAAGTTGGCAATAGCTGGACCTTTTCTCGGATCTTTGCGGGTGGTAACGGTATTGTGTATGCGATCCGGCAAGACGGCATTCTATTGTGGTATCGTCACATTGGCTTCCAAAACGGCAACGTGGCATGGGCACCCCCATCTGAGGTGGGCAGCGGGTGGGGCGGGTTTAAAGACGTTTTCTCGACTGGTCAAGGCGCCATCTACGCCGTCAAACCAGACGGGACTCTGTTGCTGTATCAACATAATGGTTTTGAGAATGGCACAAAAAGTTGGTCTGGCCCGCGCATCGTTGGCTCGGAGTGGAATCAATTTCAACAAATCGTGCCCGCTGGCGACGGCGTTATTTTTGCTATCCGACCTAATGGTGAATTGCTGTGGTACAAGCATTTAGGACTCCGTGGTAATAGGACGACTCGCGCAGGAGCGGAAACATGGGAAGGCCCAGTGCTGATAGGCTCAGGATGGCAGGATTTCACAAAGATCTTCGCCAGTATTCCAGAAATACTACCGCCAGGCGGCGGCATACGTTAAATAATTGAGTACGCTAAGCTAAAAATGGGTGGTGGCATAAACAGAAGATTGTTATCCGTTTTGCATGCCATTAAGGGATTGGAGCATTTGACGGAAGACAGCCCCTGCACTGCTCCGAAACGCCTCCACCGCAATGTCCTTATCCTTCTGGTGCTTAGTCCACAAACGCGGACGGTGAGACAGCCACAGTGGGGAATGCTTTGAGAACCTGCCGGTCCGTCGTGAGCAAGAAAAGGAAGTTGGGGTCGGATCTTGTATCGTGCATTCGATACTCGACAGGATCACAACCAACGCTTTGTCTTGTGCATCACTAAAGTATGAGGCGACGAGTCTGATACACATGACAAGACGTGACCCACATCAACGAGAATTCCAGCCAAGCTCAACCCAAAAACGAGCTAAGGAAGGTCTGATTTATTCTCCTCGCGAGATGTGCTACGGATAGCGCAGCACTGAACGGGAGGCGCATCCGATGCAACAGCAGACATTTGCCGAGGTCACGTTTGAACCGTATCGCAAGCCCACTCGCCGCGAGCAGTTCCTGGATGAAATGAACCGTGTCGTGCCGTGGGCGGACCTGGTGGCGGCCATTGAGCCGGTCTATCCCAAGGCCGAAGGCCCCGGGCGGCCACCGGTGGGCGTCGAGCGCATGCTGCGCCTCCATTGTCTGCAACAGTGGTTCAACCTGTCGGATCCGGCCGTGGAAGAGGCGCTGGACGACTCACGGGCGATGCGGCAGTTCGTGGGCATTGATCTGGGCCGCGAGCCCGTGCCCGATGAAACGACGATCTGCAAGTTTCGGCATCTCTTGGAAGCCCACCAACTGGGCGAGCGGCTCTTTGCACGGATCGGCGCGTATCTGGCAACCCACGGCATAAAAGTCAGTCGCGGGACCATCGTGGATGCCACCATCATCAGTGCGCCCAGTTCAACCAAGAATCGCCAGAAGGCGCGGGATCCGGAGATGCATCAGACGAAGAAGGGCAATCAGTGGTACTTCGGCATGAAAGCGCATATCGGTGTGGACAGCCAGACCAAGCTGATTCATTCAGTGGCCGCGACTGCCGCGAATGTGCATGACAGCCAGGGGTTACCGAAGTTGCTGCATGGACAGGAGACGCGGGTGGGGGGCGATGCCGCGTATAGCGGGCAGCGCGACGTGATTCGACACCACGCCCCCAGGGCTAAGAGCTTTGTGCAGACTAAAGCGCATCGCCATCGGCCCCTGAGTGAGACCGAGCGGGCCCGGAACCGCACGAAGTCGAAGGTGCGGGCGAAAGTCGAACATGCGTTCTTGGTGATCAAGCAGATCTTCGGGTGGGCCAACGTCCGCTACCGGGGGTTGGCGAAGAACACCCACTGGCTGTTCATCAGTTGCGGCTTGGCGAATCTCTATGTGACGCGCCGGCAGCTGCTGGCGGAAGCCTCGTGAGCCCGTGTGCGAACGGAGTCATGGGCAGCCTGACAGAGCGGGCGAGCCCCGAGAAAGACGATCCCGGACCAGCGGATTCCCACCTGATGGCCAGTAGTGATTCCCCCAGGGACAGATTGCTTCGTGCAACTGTGAATTAATCAGACGTTCCCTAAATAAAACAGAAACAGACTCGATTCCAACGAGCGCCACAGTTGACACTGTCCGATAAGGGCCGAATGAAGAGTGAGCATCGCTCTTCGTGCGACCAGCATTACCTGCTAGCTGCACTAGCTCACCTGGGTTCACACATAACCCGTCACTGTACGACCAATCGACAGCCTCTTCTCACCTATGATATATACAACCTATATATTCATTCCTCCACGGAGGCCATATGCCATCCACCAATGTGCAGGTTCCTGTTTTGATGAGTCGAACACAAAAGCGGAGACTGGCTCGAAAGGCCAAGCTCGCTCATATCACCATGGGTGAACTTCTCAGACAAGGAGGAGAACGGTTTACTCCGATGGATGATCAAGACCTTTTAGATCATATGGCCACACAGGTCATTCGAGCGACCACCAAGACCATCCGTTCGATCGATAAGACTCTTTCTCTGGTGGCGCAATCGGAAGCGCGAATGGATGCGTTGATTAAACAAAAAAGGAAAAGCCAATCATGGGACTGACGGAAGGCGTATGGGATGCGTTCGCCAACACGCTGAAGCTTAGTGATAAAGTCGACTAGTTAAACGCCACGCTCGCCAAACAGCAAACCCGCATTGAAGACCTGAACACTCGGGTCATCCGACTCGAAACAGCGCTTGAGTTTGCCCTCCAACGGAAGCCCCAGCGACGGATTACCGGACGCTCCGAGTAGATATTCCCATCCAGGCTTCATATGAGCAATCTTATCCGTGCCCGCGTTAAGGGCGACGTCATCGAACCTCTACAGATCGACCTACTGGAGGGTCAGGAAGTCATGGTGACCATTCTTGCTCCAACCGACCGCGAGGCTTTTCAGCGCAGCGCAGGGCAGTGGAAGGGCACACTCTACCCCGAGGCATTGATCCGCAACATCGATGATGATCGGTTGGTTTCTACCAGACCCGTTCCCAGCCTATGACCTTCCGGTATCTCATCGATACAGACTGTGAGATTCCCGCCGACTTCCTGGCAGACCGTGGATAGGCTCATGAAAGGAAGTTGGGATCGGATCTTGTATTGTGCATTCGGAACGAAGTTAAGGGGTCGAAGTTAAAGGGTCGGATACCTTTGTGTTTCAGGATTCTGGCACCGGTGTCATTGTCCTGTTCAGACTCAGCCAACAAACGCAGATGGTGAGACCGCCACGGTAGGGAATGCTTTGAGGATCTGCCGGTCCGTCGTCACCAAGGGCACTCGCAAATCTTTCGCCAGAACGACAAACTCACAATCGTAGGCCGAGCAGCCGGATTGCGCCGCGAGGCTCAGCACGTGCTGTGAGATGACGCTGTACTCATGGCCGATCAACCACCGTTCGGCTTCTTCGACAATAGCAGTGGCCATCTCCAACGAAAGACCACCTTTCCGGACGAGCCCGATCAGTACATTCCGAAATTCAGATCGCCACAGCAACGGAACCGCCCACACAGGATCACGTCGCAGCACGGCTTCGCTTTCCTCGGTTCGTTGCACCTGGACATAGAGATAGATCAGGAGATTCGTGTCGGACACGATCATGGCCGACCAACGACTTTCAGTTCACCCAGCAGCCGATCCGTCACTTTGAGGCCTTTCGGTATACGACGAAGTGCCCGAGCACGAGCCAAGAGGGCATCGCTATCTACCGGGACGCTGTGCGTCATCTGTTCGAGATACGAGATGACCTGAAAATTCAGGCTTCGATGCTGCGCGGCTGCCTGTTGTTTAAGCCGCTTTACCACCGGTTCCGGAACATTCTTGATCGTCAGAGTCGCCATCTCGGCCTCCCCTCAGTGGGCATCCATAATGCTACCGATATGGATACTATCCTGACGGCACCACCCGGTCAAGTGCCCTCCCAGAAGCAGCTTGGGGGAATATGCCCATCCCTCCGGGCAAATCGACGGAGTGCTATACCCTGCCCCATCCGCTTGACTCTCTCTCCACTCCTCCGTACTCTCTTTGATATTGCATCTTGTCAGTAGCTGAAACACTTCCCTCTCTGCTTCTGATTCTCAAAGGAGGCGCCACAGATGGCTCAACGACCTTTTCAAACTGGAGCAGTCGTCAATCTGAGTGAGGGAGAAAGCACCAAGGAAGCGGTCATCGTGACCGTTCCCAGAAAGAAACGATTCCATACTCAATCTGTCGGCATCAATGGTTTCGGGCAGCCGAATCAATCGCTTTTCTATGCCGTTCATGTGACGACGCGCTCGAGAGTCGGCATCTATCCCATTGCCCCCACCGGCATTGCTGAGATAGATGAGCCCGAATTTCCGGCCAGGTTTTTCGGAAGCCAGGAGGCAATTCTCTACGCAGATCCCGGATCCGACCTCATCTTCACGGTTGCGCGCAAGGAGACAACGGGCAATGTAAGGGTGTTCATCGATATCTGCGGACTCCTCGTGGACGTGTGAGCGGGAGAAGTAAGCCAGATCGCTAGATGTAAATCTCGATAAAAGACCGGCAACCACTCGCATGGAAATTGTCTTCATATGAACACACCGCCAAACCCCTCTTCCATTTTGCAGACTGCCTTCGGCTTTTGGAGCTCCAAGGTCCTGCTTACGGCTGTCGAGGTCGGGCTCTTCACGAAACTTGCCGGTCACCGTCTCACCGGAGCGGAGCTGGGCAAGGAATTGCAATTCCATCCACGCGCCGATCCCGACTTTTTTGATGCCCTCGTGGCGATGAAGTTTCTCAACCGTGAGGGTGACGGCCCGCACGCGAAGTATTTCAATACGCCGGAGGGCGCCATGTTCCTCGATGCAGCAAGCCCAAGGTACATCGGTGGGATTCTCGTCATGCTCAATGAGCGATTGTACAAATTTTGGAATGATTTGCCCGAGGCGTTACGGACGGGACGGCCCCAGAACGAGATCAAGCACGGACAGAAAGGGATGTTTGAGGAACTCTATTCGAACCTTCCAAGGTTGGAACAATTCATGGGTGCGATGACCGGACTCTCGCGCCTCAATTTCGAAGCGTTCGCGGAGAAATTTGACTTCTCGAACTTCAGGACCCTCTGCGATGTGGGCGGTGCGACCGGACTGCTCAGCATCGAGGTTGCGAAGCGACACCCTCATCTCACGTGCACCAGCTTTGATCTACCGGTCGTCGAGCCGATCGCGAAGAAACATATCGCCGCCGCCGGCTTGGAGAGTCGCGTGCGTACGGCGTCCGGCGACTTCTTCAAGGACCGGC